>JAYTTC010000615.1:0-4088 GCA_043745255.1 Verrucomicrobiales bacterium | reverse complement strand
TTCAGGGCTTGAAGGACGAGACGATCCGCTTCCACTTCCAATCCTACCGCCCTGAACTCAAGCTTTTTCCCGGAGTCACCCGACAAATCACGCATCAATTTATGAAAGCCGCCAAAAACGTTTTCCGCGGGAATCGTGCGCGCAAGTTGAACGTCCCGCTGGAGAGTTTCGGCCACTCTCGTCAGCTCCCAGCTGTTCCGCCGATGCCGCTTCCGGGTGCCGTTCGCCCGCTTGCCCAGGCCCTGAAGTTCGGTCTCGAGCGAGCCCAGGAATCGGTTGAGCCGCTGAAACTCGGGATTTTCGGTCAATTGACGGAGCTGCGTACTCGCACTTTGTTTCAGTGCATGCCAATCGCGCCCAATACTTGCTGAATGCTGGACGAGACCCTTGAGATCATCTAGCAGCAGAGCGTGATTGAGGCTGGCGTTGGAAAGCTCTCCGGAGGTCCTGACCAACCGGTCAAGCTGCGAGGCCTTGAGTCGCAGGGTCTCTTCAGTAGCCATGACTTGCGGCGTGGGTTGCAGGGATAGGGGCGCTGGCAGATCGACCTGGGGCAGCTTCGATGAGCTTGCAGGCAGCATCCCATCAACTTGCGCCAAAAGGGCAGGAGCCGAATCCACGGGAGCGCGCCCCGACTTCAGCGCCTCTACGGCGTCCTCCACTGTATCCAGGGCCGCATGAATCCAGGCGATCACCCGTGCATCGAGCGCCACTCGTCCCTGCCGGATCTGCATGAAGAGCGACTCCATCCCGTGCGCGAGCTGGGTCACGGTGGTGAGATCCACCACGCGGGCAGCCCCCTTCAGGGTGTGGGCCATCCTGAAGGCCTCCTCTAGATGCTTGGAGTCCGAGGCAGTGTCTCCTCCCTCGAAGACGTTGAGGTTCGAGCGGATCCTCGCAAGGATCTCCCGATGCTCGACGTCGAAGGCGGCTAATAGCTTCTGCTGCAGAGTCATCAGAACTGGTATCTTTCCGTCGATTTCTGGAGCTGCTGGCCCAGGCTGTTCATGCTCATCGCGGCTTTCTCCAGCTGATTCGTGCTGGCGGCGGTCTGCTCGGCCCCTTGCCTGATGTTCTTGAGCGCCTGGGTGATCTGCTCGAAGCCGATCTGCTGCTGGTTCGTCGCGCCGACGATCTGCTGAAAGGTGCCGATGCTTTGTTTTGTCGTCAGCGTTAGCTCACGAATCGTGCGTTCGGCCACGTCCGAGAGCTGCTTGCCGGATTCAGCCCGCTTCACGGCCTCCTCGGTCAGCATCACGGAGCTGTTGATCCCTTTTTGGATATCACTCAGGATCGAGCGCACCTGCACGGTCGACTCCTTGGCTTGCTCGGCAAGGTTCTTGATCTCGCTTGCGACGACTGAGAAGCTACGGCCCTGCTCTCCGGCCGCTGCCGCTTCGATGGCAGCGTTCAGCGCGAGCAGGTTGGACTGCTCGGCAATGTCGTTCACCGTGGCGATGATTTCGGCAATCGCCTGGTTCCGCTCGCTCAAAGTCACGATGTTCTCGGCCACGTTCTCCACTTGCTCACGGACTCCGACCATCGTGCGATTGGTGCTTTGAACGGCGGCCAGACCGGACTCACCGGACTCCGAGAAGGACGCCGCGGAATTCACGACCTCGCGCGCCCGTTCTGAGATCTGCGTCCCGGACTGGCTGATCTCCTCCATGGTTGTAGTGGTTTCCTGAATCGCAGTGGCCTGCTGTTTCGTTGCGGCGGCTTGCTGCTGAATCGAGGCAAGGACCTCGGTAGCGGCGGCGGCTAGGTTTTTCGAGATGCTGTTATTCTGGGTGGCGAGCTCGCGCAGCGAATCCAACATGACGTTGAAGACCCGGGAGAGCTCCCCAATCTCGTCCTGGGAAAAGATCGGAAGCTTCTCATGCTTGAGGTTTCCTTCGGCGATGGCGTTGGCCATGCGTACGACCCGGCTGAGCGGGGCAATGATATTCCGGTTCACGAAATAAGCCATGAACAGTAGGAGGGCGATGCTGAGCGCTCCAGCGATGACGAGCGCTTTGCGCGTTTCCGCCGCGTACTCAAGACTCAAAGCGGTCCTCTTCACCCGCAGGGAATCCTCCTCGGCGATTGCTTCATTGAGTAGGAGTTTAAGGCGATCCATTGAAATCTTCCCGCGGTCCGTCAGCACAATCTTGCGCGCGGCCTCAAACCCCTGCTCCCTGCGGATCCGTATGGTTTCGGCGATCTCGGCAAGCCTCGAGGCCGTCACGCTCTTGATCTCCACCAGACGGGCCTGTTGATTTGGGTTATCTGAAGTGATCTCCTTCGCCTCCGTGATATTGCGATCGAGCTGGCTTAAAGCGGACTTGTACGGCTCGAGATAATGATCTTCACCTGTGATCAAAAAGCCGCGCTGCCCCGTCTCCGCGTCCTTGAGATCCGACAGGATATCCCTAAGTTCTTTTCTGGCTTCGAAACTGCGAACCACCCATTCCGAAGAGGACACCATCTCGCCGGTACCCCGATAGGACACGGCCGCTCCGAGCAGCGAGAAGAGCGCGGCGACTCCGAAAATACTCAATATTTTGAACCCGATGGACATCCTCATTTACCAGTCTCCTTTAAATTTCTTTACCTAGGGAACCCCCACCGATGAGCGGGTGGCGGACGATCGCACTCGTATCCAGGAGCACCACGCGTTCCGGGCTGATCGACTTCGAAAACTTTCCGAACGGGAGATCTTCGATCCCAGTCCCGCTCGCGCTCAACGCTTGGTTTGGCAGAACCGCCTCGACTGCCACGGCCCAAGGCAGGTTCGGGCTTCGCAATACCACGGCAAACTTGAGCCGATCGATTTCGGTGACATAAGTCGACTTGCCCAAGAGCCGATCCAAATGAAAGACTGGCAAGACGGTGCCGCGGTGATTAACAATACCGTGGTACTCGGGCGGCGCACCGGGTACGCGAGTCACTTGGCCCAGCGATACGACTTCCAGGACCGAGCCGAGCTCGAACGCGAATTTTTCTGAACCCAACGCGAAGACCAGGCAATCCACTCCAGCACCCTTCGTGTCGCGACTGCACGCGCGCCCAGCCAGTTTCGCCGCCCTCTGATTGAGAATTTTATTAGACTTGGCAGAGTCGCCCTCCCAGCCTCGGGCTAGACGCTGTCTCGTCGAATCCAGTTCGCTCTTGATCCGCGTCCAATCAATGGGGTTCTTCATCCGGCCTCCGCGGTCGTGATTGCCCGCAGTTGTAGGACGCAAAGTTTGCGGAGATCACGAACGGTGATGCCGTCGCCGCCTAAGAGCAGCAAATCATCGGTCACACCGCTCAGCTCGGCGATCGCCATTTCAAACCGCGAGGCCGCCTGACCCTTCAGTCCCTGCTTCAGTTGGACGATCGCCAGGTGATAGTGACCGAGCACGAGCCCGGGCGCGATCGAAAGCGCCTTAATTAGCGCTTTTTCAGCGGCGTGGAGCTGATTCTTCTGCTCGTAGAAGGTCCCGAGATAAAGATGCGCGATTCCATGCCGCTCGTTCCGTGCGATCAGCGCCCTGCAAACCTGAATCGCTTCGTCAAATTCACCGCGATCCGAGAGTTGCCGAATTCGAATGAGGTCGTCGAGGGTGGGAGTCTCCTGCGGTTCGACCTTCGCAATAGGGACTGTGACTGAGACTGGCGCAGGCGCCAGCATTGCTTGCACCCAAGGAGTAGCGGGCAGCGCGACCCTCTGCCCTTGCTTCCGGTAGACGGTCGTGCCCGGCAAGAGGAGCGTTTCGAAACCTGTGAATGGATCGACTCCAGACTCCGCGTGCCCGGCGATCATCCATCCGTCCTCGCTGAGGGAATCGCGGAACTTGGGCACGATCGACGCGATCGTTTTTCGGCTGAAATAGATCATCACGTTCCGACAGATGATCAGATCCAAGTCGCTCAGGCCTGAAACCAGCGAGGGAAATGGGTCCTGGACCAGATTATGATGCTGGAAACTAATCCAGCTCGCATGCTCGGGGCGGATTTTCCAGGCTTTGCCCGTCGGGCTGAAGTGCTTCTGCTTGAAGAGGGGTGTCTGCAGACGGAATGCCCATTCCTCGTAGACTCCGGCTTTGGCGTGCTCAAGGAAGTCC
>JAYTTC010000614.1:0-4106 GCA_043745255.1 Verrucomicrobiales bacterium | reverse complement strand
CTTGCGTGGTGGGATCACATTCGTCCCAGCGCGAACGGCAGTTTCTCGGTGATCTCGCGTAAATACACCAACTCGGTGCCCGGCGGATCCTCCGATGGATCGACGAGCTACGGGATGATCGCGTGTCGTTTAGAACAGGCGCCTGAGTATACCGGACGGACCGCGCTCCCCAAGCGTGTTCCCAATCCTGAGCCCGTCACGGTCGCTGGCATCAGCAATGTCTTCGTCATCCTGATGGAGAATCACGACTGGATCTCCATCCAGGGCAGCGAGTATTGCCCCTACATCAATAAAACGCTTCTTCCGCAATCCTCCTACGCCACCCAGTACTACAGCCCGCCGGGCATCCATCCGAGCGAACCAAACTATCTCTGGATTGTGGCAGGAACGAATTTCAACATTCGAAACGATGATCTCCCCATCGCGAATCGTCAGAGCTCCACCAACACCCTTTTCCACCAACTCGATCAGGCGGGCCTCACGTGGAAGGCCTATCAGGAGGACATTCCTGGAAACAACATCCCCGACAAAGCCGTCGGGAAGTATGCGCCCCGCCACAACCCGGGGATTTTCTTCGATTCGCTCCGAACCAATCTGAACTATGCCACCAATCACTATCGGCCGTTCACGGAGCTTGCGCGGGATCTGACCAACAACACGGCTCCACGATTTTCCTTCATTTCACCCAATGTCACCAACGACATGCACGATCTCTCCCCGGGCAGTCCGAGCACGCGCAAGCAAGGCGATGATTGGCTGGCTCGCGAGATGCCGAAAATCCTGAACTCCGCCGCATTCTCGAACGGAGGAGCGCTCTTCCTGCTCTGGGACGAGGGGACCGCTGACGGAGACGGCCCGATGGGATTGATTCTTCTGTCTCCTCGAGCAAAAGGAGGCGGCTACAACAATCGGAAATTCTACACTCACAGCTCCCTGCTCCGCACCCTGCAGGATATCTACGGCCTGCAGCCCTATTTGGCCGACGCGCAATACGCGACGAGTCTGAACGATCTCTTCCTGGGGATTGAGCTTACCCTGCCTGTGCTGACGGCGGAGGGGCTCAAGTTCACCGTTCGGAATTTGATCCCAAGGCAGAGTTATCTCCTGCAAGCCAGCCTGACCCTGGCTCCTGAAGAGTGGGTAACCGTTTCCAGGCTTTCCGCCGTCGAGACTCCCCTCGACTTTATCGACCCGGACAACTCGAACGGCCCAGCGCGTTACTATCGAGTGATCCAAGAACCCTGACCTTACCCAAGGTTTCCTGCGAATCAGCAGACCGAGGGGTAGGATCATTCTGAGCTGCACGATCAATTCTTGGGTCGCTTGGCCTTGTAAGCCTTGAGCGAGCTCTCCAGAGCGCTCTTGATCTTCCTATCTGAAGTCAGGGAGATGGCCTTCTTCTGCTGCTGGATGGCTTCGTCCACCTGACCGCTCTCAAAGAGCGCGCGTGCATACGTATCCAAGACGCTGAGATTTTTTCCATCCGAGGCCTTCATGCCCAGCGTCGCCACCCGGAGTGCCAGCGGGAAATCACGGTGCTTGATGCTGGAGCTGGTCAGGAGAGTCCAGGCGATGTTGCTCAGCATCTCCGCATCGGATCCGGCAATCTCGAGAAGTTTGACAGATTCCGCGGCGGCATTCTGCTTGTCATCCGTGTCCGCCAACTGAAGGTATTTCCCAAAGGTCAGATTCAACTGCATCAAGCGCTGCTGTCTAGCCTCCTGATCCGCAACCTCCTTCTGAACGGCCGCCAAATCATAGGTGCCCGCGATGATCTTTTCCAAAGCCTCGTCCATACCCTCCAGTGGAAATCCCACCCATACCACTCGTCCCTCTTTATCGACCAGGAAGGCGGTCGGGATATTTTCTCTGGCGTATGCGTCCATATAAGTGGCGTAAGTCCGGTGATCCGGATCCACCGCCACCGCGTAATCCATCGCGCGTCCCATCTTCCGAACGAACGGTTTCACATCCTCCGCGCTCTCATCCGAAATTCCGATGATGGTGACCCCCTTGTCTCTGAACTTTTTCTGAAGCTTGGTGAGGTGCGGAATCGTTTCACGACAGGGCGGACACCAGGTCGCCCAAAACTCGACGATGAAGATTTGCTTCCCCTTCCCGGCCGCAAGATCCACGGGAGCGCCCTTGATCATCTCATTCACCAGGATGGGAGGCGCCGGATCACCGAGGCGCGCGCCCTGGGAGGTCACGGTTGCAAGAAGGATCAAGACACCCAAACAATGGAACAGTTTCATGTGTGATGAAGGAACACTTCGATGAGCCCCGCTTGAGGCAAGCCATAGCATCCAACGAGGTCAAACTGCCCTGGGGTCGAGAGAAGATCCAGTGGAAACTGGGGGAGAACCGCGGTGCGATTCACCTCAGGGCGACGGCACCAGTCGATAGAAACTTTGAAGCTGGGGGCATGGGAGAAGAACCTGGAAAAATCCCCCCACCGGCTGCGGCACGGCATCAATCCGAATCCATTGCCCAGGAGCGGCAGTGGAAGCGCGCTCCAGTCTCCACGACGTCAAGGCAAGAGGCCAACTGACTGAGATCTGATCCTTGCCGCTGGGGAAAATGGCAAGACGCGCTATCGGATCACAAAGGGGTTGCGCGAACACAGCAAGCGCGCTGCCCACAGCGCGACCCTGAAGACCGTCGCTGGTTCGGTTGAAGAGGCGCCCCGTCCCCGTGACGGGATCCTCGATCGCCATGCTGGTCGAGCCATCCCCGTCCAGGTTGATGGCATTGTAAACCTGATAATCACAGATCAACAGGTCGGCGACCTCGCCCACGGTCATCCCCTGACTTCCTCCCGTTTCATCCACGGTAAAGAGCAGCAAAGTTTGGTTATCGCGAGTGAGCCCTATCACGCTCCGGGCGCGAAGATAATCATACCAGGAGGTCTCCTCCGAATAACCGTTCCCAGGATTGAGCTGTCGGTTCGGTCCCGAGTAAGTGGGAATCGATTTCGTCCCATCGCAGATGATTTGAGCGCTGCCGGAGAGCGCATTCCACAAGGAGACAGGCTCCTTCACGTGCCGGTTGTCCGAAGAGCCAGAACCGCGATGAACGAGACTCGCGCGATTGAAGCGATCGATGTTCAAGGCGGGACCGAACGGAACGATCGCATAGCTCTGATCGAGAAACCCAGGCTCAAGAGGTTGGGGCTCGAACGACGAGTAGAGAAGTCCTTCCGAGACTGCCAGCCCCGCCAAATTGGCGTTGGTGTCGAACGTCGCAAAGGGCCAATAAAAGTGCGCGTTCACGGCGAGCTGCGCGTGTTCCTGATTCAAGAAATCCAGAACGGTTTGACGGACGGTGTCCCGGGTTCCGCCTGGAGGGGTGAGTTTAAATCGAATCCCAGGGGCCTTTAGATCGATCTGCGCAATATGCATGATCAACGAGCGCGGCAAGGTTTCAGCCCGCGTGATCAATCGAATGCCACAGAACGGATGCAAGATTTGGTCGTCGGCCTGAAGCTTGCCAGAGGTGAGCGCGAGCAAAGCCACGACCCGTCTCATCCATAGAAAGAGAGAATGCCAAGGGAAGGATGGCAACGAGCGGGTCATTGCAATGAAGTCTCGAACCTTCATGACATGATGCAACTTCGATAGGACGAACCCATGCTGTCCCTGTGATAACACATTCAACGAACTAAACACCAGACCAGAACTTCCCAGCAGGCTAGGGTGGGTGCAATTAAAAGTGGGTGAGATCTGGATCCTTGTAGAAAGCCTGAATGGGTCGCTGCGTGAGAGGGCCGCCCCTTTCAGCGGCCGCGATGTCCCGGCAGAAGTAGGTTCTCGGACCAGGTTCCCTCTCCCCTCCACGTCCTCCGCGCAATCTGCGGTAAAAGCTTCTCCCCGGATCGGAAACGGGCAGGGCCGGGCTTAGCCGCGAAAAGGCACAAAAGACGCAAAAAAGACTGGGCCTCTGAACTCTGCCTGCCCTGTTTCAAAGCCGGGCTGCAATTCTGTAGTGTGGGCCGTATCGGCCCATCCCGGGTGTGCGACGGATTTGTAACCATGAGAGGGTTCAAGCTGCGGTTTGGTTTTGGAACTGCGTGGAATTGTTGATCTGATTCCAGCATTCGTCCCAGC
>JAYTTC010000613.1:0-4109 GCA_043745255.1 Verrucomicrobiales bacterium | reverse complement strand
CGACGCCCAGTTTGACCATCACAATTCAAACGAATATTCTGGACCTGGTTTGGCCAACCTATCCCGACGTCTTCCGTCTGGAATGGGCTCAGCTACTGAGGGGAAAGATCGCCTGGCAAGAGTATACGAACACGATTCGCAGAGATTTTTTCATCAAAGAACTTAAAATCCCCCTGACATCCAATTTCCTAAAAGCTCCAAAGTATTTCCGTTTGTTCTGGAACACCCCACAACCCGGAATTCCAGGGGGCGCGATTCAGGCGCTTGGCTTGGACAATTCAACCCCCAGTAAGTAGACCCACTCAATATGTCACTTTTGGACGCGCTGCTCCTGGATCCTCAACGGATCGATGTTTGGGCTTCCCCTCGAAACGATGGTGCCGTGGGTACGGGGACGCAAAGTGACCCGCTCGACACAAGTCCGTCGGCGCTCACGAGAAGTGACCCACCCGACTGAAGTGAGAGGGGGGCGGATTCTCTTTCCGAGGAGGAGTGTTCCGAGGAGGGAGAGCGAGGATTTCAGCGGCCATGCGTTCTCCGGTGTCGTCGGTGTCAAAGCCGCAGTAGACCCGGTGTCCCCCCGGTGGAGAGGCAGCGATAGCTGGGATGCAACGCACGGCAGCAGATGGCATCGATGGCCGATTCACACAGGCGATCGCCTCCCGTGACGTCGTAGGAACGGAGAAGCAACCAAGATCTTTTCGGGAGCCCGGAGCCATCCCCCGCCATCCCGCCTCTGCGGTTCCCCCGCGTTGCGGTGATGAGGGAGAGAAAGGGGAGGTGCGACGGAAATATAGGGACAAAGATATGGGCTAGGAACCTGCCCCGACATTCAGATATTTCAGTCACGGATATTGTTGTCGTCACGCCCTCCTCCTCCGGAGGACGCAGTCTCTTCCGGGATCCAACCCAGCGTGGTGGGAGTTTTTCCCCGTGGAAGACGTGCCCCAGAGCTTTTCGAAAACGGATCCCTAATATTAGGGAATAACTATTCGGAAATCTGCGGGTATTCCCTAATTCTAGGGATTGCGCCGGATGTTTTCTTCTGCTACCAAGTAAACGTGACCCGAGAAAGACTTCACGACTCGAACCCGCAATCTGCGGGGAACCAGAGTTTAGTCTTGTACCCCCCCCCCCATGCTTCCCACAAGGAAGCATTTTGTTTTTTTGCCTATCCCGTTTGGGAGTGAGGCATGCCCCGTTGGGGCTCACGGAGGTCCGTCGGCCCGTTTGGCAATTTTTAGGAGTGTGGGTTACTCTTCCTTGGCTCACTCCGCCACTGCATGAGAAGGCTAATCTCCTGAACCGAAGGATGGAATGTCACTGATTCACGCGCTCCTACAGGATCCGGTCCCCATGGATGCCTGGATCGTCTCGTCTCGAGCTGATGGCGTCCTGGGGTCAGGAACCGAGAGTGATCCGTGGAGCGGAGGCCTCCGCGCCACCAAGGTCGTCGGTATACTTCCTGCGAACGTGACCCTCAGCGCGCTCGTCGGAACTTTCTACACGATCACCATCAGCGGCACGTCCCATCCGTTTCTCGTGAATGATTTCGTGTTGATGAGCGGCTTCAGTTTGCCAAATGGCGAACTCCTGAATGGCACCTTCAAGCTCACTGCCGCCACGGCGACATCCTTCAGTTTCCAAGTCTATTTCGAACCGCCGAACACAGATCTCGGCTTGACCGGTGACCTGCCGTATCTCTCCCTAATTCCCGGAACAGACGCTCCCACGGCCCAACTCGACCCCTATCTGTTCGATGCCGTGATGCGCTCCCTGGTTGCCAAGGGAGTTCCAGTTACCATCCATCTCGGGCCAGGGGTATTCGAGACCAGGGGCTACGGCATCAGCAAGGACGATGTGAGTTGGAGTCCGATTACCGGGACTAAGATCCGAGGTAGTGGCATCGGGGTGACGACTTTGAAATTGGTGAAAGCGGTTGGCCGCAACAAGGCGTTTCACGCCATTGCCGTACCTCCGCAGGGCGCCACCTTCCCGTCGTTGGATGGATGCGACACGGAAAACTTCACCGTTGACTGCAATATCGCCGGGCAGCCATCGCAGTCCCTGACGTGCGGAGCCATCTTTATTCGCGGACAGCGCACACGTCTGCGTCGGATACGAGCCATCAACTTCGGAAGGCAGGGCGACACGCACGATTCACTGGAATGCTTCGTTCTCGCCGTATGCGGCGCGGATTTCGCCGTACCTCCCTCCCCGCCGAGCGCGCCGAGTTTCATGGAGGAGATGCCCGATTGCGTCGTAGAGGAATGCATCGTCGAGCAACCGGGACTGAATAACGTCAAGGAAACAACCTGCATCGTTGGGATCGAGGGCGACGCTGGCTTGGTTGACCTGGCGGGGAAGTTGCCTGCGTTTGCGCGTGCGACGGTCGTGCGCAACTGCCTGGTCAATTGCGAGTATCAGGTGAATCCCGTGTCCATCGGCAGCATCGCGATCGACACACCGACCACCCATGTTGCGACAGTGACAACGCGAGGGCCGCATGGGCTGGCAACAGGTCAATGGATTCGGATTGACGGTGCATTTTTGGCGGGGGTTGCGGACAATGCGTTCAACGGATCCTATCAGGTGACTTATCTGAATTTGACCCAGTTCACCTATGTGCCGAAGGATGGGGCCACGTATCCTGCAAGCGCACCGGACACTGGAAGCGAAATGTGGGTGGGGAGGTTCCCAAGTCATCCCGTGGCCATCGACGTCGTCGGATCGAGTCCTGCCATCACTCCGATCACCACCGGTCCCCCCACCTGGATCTATCAAGTGGTAACTAAGACAGCCCACTATCTGGTGCCGGGGAGTAGAGTCGCAATGACGGTCAACTTCAACTCTGGACCGACTGCTCACCCCGTATTGCCCTGGAATGATGCTGCGTGGGTTGTAAGTTCCGGGGCGGTTGGAGGCCAGGGTGTGATAGATCGAAAGACTTTCACGATGGAACGGAGTACAGACCCAGGTACGATTCCAAGCGGGACTGGAAATTTGGATGCATTTATTGGAGTTAGCTTTCAGGCCGTTTCGATCGGTGGCTCGTCCGGAGTTATGGAGCAGAACACCTTGATGAATTGCCTTTATGGAGGGTCTAGAAGAGATACGTCCTCCCTGCGTGATCTAGTGGTCCGTTACAACTATTATCGGAACGTTTTTGGAGGGCCGGCAAATCTGATTCAAAGTGAAAGTGGTCCGCTCAGAGTGATGTCCTCGCTCGAACGAGATCCTGCTGACCCCACGATCGCTATCGGCACCGTGAGAGTTGGGAAACCCCACGGATTGACCGTTGGACAAGCAATCCGAATTTCTAATGTCCCTCCCCTCCCTACTACTAAGTACAACGGAATTTTCACCATCCTCAGCATCGACACCACCATAGGCAACTCATTTAGGTATCAGATGCTCGGCGATCCAGGAGTTGACTATTCCGGAACGCTGGCTTCCCCCAACCTAAATCTTGTCCCTTCGACCCTCCAAGCCTTGTGGCAGTACAGGGATGTCACCATTGAATCCAATATCATTGAGCTTCAGCCTGGGCGCAACGCTCATATCGTTGCACGAGGGGTAACATTAGGTGTCGGGCTGCCACAGAGTTATGCGCCCGGCAACCAATTCACTACACTGCACGCCGTCCTCCGCCACAACATCGTTCGCTACGTGGTGGGGCCTAGCGGTGCTCCAGTGGGAAACTACCCAGCTGACCAAGCGTTCTCGACGCAGTATTGTCAAAATGCGCTCCTCGAAAATAACGTTGTCGACCTACCCGGATCGACTGATCCGATTCTCGACCGGTATTGCCAGCACGTCCGCTACTTCAACAACTCCACTCCCGGTGGGCAACTCATCCAAGGGAAGTTAGGGGCCCCGGGCAGTGCTGCCAATCAGCAAGAGCTCACAACCTTAGTTGACGAGGCTTTGGCGCTCTCAATATTGTAGCTATGAATACCACGCGAATCCACTCGGTCCTTCTGATCTTGCTCCTACAGTCTCTGGCAGCGCGGGGTGACATTTATGGGCTTTGGATCCCTAATGGTTTGGATATCACGACGGAAGGGAATTCTTACTCAGCACTGCCATTCAATTTCTGGAATGCTACC
>JAYTTC010000612.1:0-4110 GCA_043745255.1 Verrucomicrobiales bacterium | reverse complement strand
CAGACCAGCAGATAACTATTGGCCTGCAGCGGCGGCATTCCTATAGGGAATCGCCATTTTGTGAGATCAGCCTGGGTGTCGGTGAGATACCAGCCATCCAGCGAGGCCTGCTGAGGACCCAGATTCCGCAACTCAATCCAATCCGATCGGGCCCCGTCCTCATCGAGAATTCCAGTCCCATTGCTCGCCATGATTTCGGAGATGACGAAGTTGGCGCTGAAGGCGAAATTGGTGTCGAGAACGTAGGTCCACAGACCGCCTAAAAATGGAGTGGCCAGCAGAGTGTTGGCGACGATTCCATGTCCGTCTGCCCAGGTCACGTCGACAGCGCCGTCCGCAGGCTGGAGTACGGTGAAGGTGTAGTCGTTCGGATTGTTGGTGACCACACCCGACGCGGGAACGCCGTTGACAAGAAGATCGACGGCATCAACGCCCACGACCGACTCGCTGAAGACGACATTGATGCGCAGGAGCTCCACAATGATGGAGCCAGGCGAAGGGCTGGGCGTCGCCGTCACCTGGAGATTCTGTGCGAGGAGAGGCTCTGAGTCGATCGCCAGCAGCACCAGCAGAGAGGTCAGAGTCCAGAAAGACGAGAGTTTACGATTCATACAAATAAGGAGTCGATGCCGTATTGATTTTCCAGGATCAGGCTACAAGTAGACTGCGACTTCCCCGTAAAATCCAGCCAAGAATTGCTGCAGTGGTGGCGATTCTGGAGCGGATTTGCATTGAGTTAGGGCTCCACCAGGAGGCGATAGAATCCCATGGCCTGCTCAGAGAGAGCAGGAGTGGTGAACTGGAGAGTCGATTTGGCTGCCACTTGAGTGGTGAGCGTCTGCCAGGAGTCGAGGGCCAGATCACCGCTGAACTGCAGATGGTGTGTTCGTCCGATCCAGGCATTTCCGGCGCTGATTCCGTATCCACCCGTCGCTGCGAGCGCGACACCGGTGATCCGGGGAGGCGAGAAGAACAGGTCGGAAAGGTCGGTCGCGTTTTTTGCGTCACCGAGATAGGGACGCACTCCCAGGATGTCCTGGAACGTCCGCAATGTTGAGCTGTGCGTGTAGTGGAGAGTGCTGATGTATCCGCGTCCCTTGGCCATTGGCGACAGGACGATCAAACCCAATGGGCCATCACTCTCTCCCGTGGCCGTTCCCAGGGATCCTTCATCCCATGCGATGAATAGGACCCCGCCGTTGGTGAAAGCCGATGAATTGAGAATCTCGGGCACATGACGCGAGAGCCAGGCGTCGCCCAGGATGCGCGTGCTGATCCCCCCCACGCTGTCGTGCATATCATTGGTGACGTTGGGGGAGATGAAATTGAAATGGGCCACCGAGTTGTCCGCCAAGTCTCCGCTGAGCTCACTAAAGGGTCGAACATGATTTGTCACATACGACAGGTTCGTGGTGATGTTCTTAAAGAACATGAACGGGTTGTGCCGGACCGCATAGGGGTAGTTGTTCACGAGAGGGATGTCTCTTCCCGAAATGTCTTCCTGGTAAGTGCGCCAGGAAACTCCAGCCCGATCCAGCAGGTAGGCGAGGTGATTGGTCGTATTCCTTTGATTCGTGGCTGGAGAGTGGTCATCGCGAATCCCGAAGTTGGTGCCGGACACCAGCCAGATGTAATTCGGCTCACTGGGATGATTGTCGGGAGGAGTGAAATACTGCGTCGCGAGTGACGCTTTGGGCAGCAGTATACTGTTGATGAAGGGACAGTTCGGGCTGCCAGAGATGGTGCTCCAGTCATGATTCTCCATCATGATGAGAAAGACGTTACTAATCCCAAGATTAGCGAAATTTCCCAGAGATTCGCCGCGTGCGCGCCACGGCAGTTGGAAGGCCAACAGGCACACAACGAGAAGCCACGCGCCCGCTGCTGGCCCGCATCGTAAAGGCTTAGATCGGGTATTTACCTCGCAGTTGTCAAAAGCGGAATCTATCGAAGCTTCCATCTCTCCATCTTAACATCATCGCGATCGATGGACATGAATCGAGGATGACAGTTTGGTCATCGTCGTTGTGCCTCGGATGGAGGAGTGAGTGAAGCTCATGGGAAGGGGCTCGTGCAGGCTCTCCCGGCCCATCCCAGGCCGAGCTGCTATGCTCCAGGAGCAAGACGAGGCAACCTCACAGTGACCACGGTGAGCGACTGCGGGGCAGAAGCGATGGTGATGGTTCCGCCGTGGCTCTCCACGATCGAACGAGCAATGGTCAGCCCAAGCCCACAGCCGTCTACCTCTTCGCTGTGCGCCGGATCTCCTCGGAAAAAGCGTTCAAATACTCTCAACAACCTATCGGGAGGAATTCCGGGTCCGGTGTTGGAAACCGTCAGCTCCACCATGCCACCCACGTTTCCGAGGCAGAATTCCATCCTCCCGTGGGTCTGGTTGTACTTGATCGCGTTTTCGGTGAGATTGAGTAGGAGCTGTCTGAGCCGATGACGATCTCCGATGATTGAGATGGGTTCAGAATGCTTCAATACAACCCGCAGATGAGTCGATCTCCCGAGCATCTCCGCATCGGCGACCGCATCTCGGACCATCTCCTCCAAGTCGACGGATTCGCGCTGGATCACCGCTTGACCCGCATCGGCTTTCGCTAGAAACGCAAGGGCGGAAACGATTTTGATGAGCCGTTGAATTTCATCCAGCAGACTCGAATACGTCTCGCGCTGAGACCGGGTGGCGGCCGGGTCCTGAAGACACAACTCCACTTCTCCATGCAGGATCGCCAAGGGGGTTTTCATTTCATGAGAGGCATGCAGTGTGAACTCGTGCATCTGAAGGAATGATTTGTCCAGGCGCTGGGTCATCCCGTTTAGAACCGCAGCCAACCGGTCAATCTCGTCACCGTTTCCAGAATCTGGCAGCGGTTCCCGAAGATTGTTGAGCTGAATGCGCTCGGCACGTTGGGTGAGAGCATCCAGGGGTGCCAGAGACCTCCTCATCACCCACCACCCTCCAAGGATGGTGATCAGAATGGAAGGGATACAATAGACCAGCACCACTTCCACCACCTCATCCTCCATTCGCTCCTTCGGAAGCCCCTGCGCTTTCGCGGCGCGGCGTTCGACGATCAGCTCGAAGTACATCCCCCCGCCCATCACCAGGAGCGAAGCCAGCAGCAGCACTCCATACCAAAGCGTGATCCGGGTCCGGATCCTCATGTGCCAGGTCGGATCACATAGCCCACTCCGCGAACCGTGTGGAGTAGTTTGGTTTCGTGACCTTCGTCGATCTTCTCGCGGAGCCTCATGATGTAGACATCCACGAGATTCGTTCCGGGATCAAAATCGTAGTCCCACACGTTCTCGACGATCGACATCCGTCCGCAAACTCGACCTTGAGATTTCATGAGGAATTCCAACAGGCGGTACTCCCGGGCCGCGAGATCCACCGCCTTATCACCCCGTGTGACCTTGCGACTGATCGTGTCCAGAGTCAGATTCCCCACCTGCAGCAAGATAGGACGACTGCCGTTTCCACGTCTTCCGAGAGCCCGGATTCTGGCGATAAGCTCCGGGAGCACGAACGGCTTTGGCAGATAGTCGTCAGCCCCGAGATTCAGTCCCTCCACTCGCTCGTCTGGCTTGCCGCGAGCCGTCAGAAGGAGGACCGGAGTGTTAATCTGGCTTTTGCGCAAACTTTTCAAAATGCTCAGCCCATCCTGTCCCGGCAGCATGATGTCCAGAACGATGACGTCAAAGAGCTCTGCGGCGGCGCGTGCAAACACTTCGTCTCCGGTGTGCAACACATCCACCGCGAATCCTTCGGCTTGCAACGCCTTCCTGACAAAGGACGCAATCTTCTTCTGATCCTCAACGACGAGTATTCGCATATCCTCTTCTCTTCTTGGCTCTTTGAACGGCGAAACGCTATCAGACTGTCTGATCATGATGCGAACTTTCTATTGAATCTCAGCAAAACCAGACTCCAGGATGACAAGCCGGTTCTTGTTGCAGGGTGACCTCAGTTTTGCATCCGATAGACCAACACCTTGAAACTACCAGGCACCATGACCCTTCGAGGACGCTGTGCACCCGGGGTCGGCTGTGCCGCTGTCTCATACTTGGCCGAGGCCAGGTAGATCCGATGCGTTTTTA
>JAYTTC010000611.1:0-4115 GCA_043745255.1 Verrucomicrobiales bacterium | reverse complement strand
GCCCGCCCACGACGCGATTTCAACAACGGCTGAACCCACTCCTCCAATTTCAACCCGTTCACCACTAGTAGCTGCGCAGCCGCAAGCTTGTCGTAATCGCTCCGAGTAGGTTGATACTCGTGTGGCCCCACATTGCCTGGCAGGAGGTTTTGAACCTGAGCCAAGTCGCCCGCCACGTTCACAGTGAAACAATACACGGGCATGAAGCTGGTCAGCACCCGAAGCTGGTTGGTCGCTCCAAGCAGCAAAGGCCCCATTCCCATCAGCAGGAGAAGAAGAATTCCGGCACCATACCTGTCAGACCCCAGGCACGCGCCAGATTGAATCTGCTCAAGCTCGATCTTCTTGCAAATCGTTTGCATTCTCACTGTATAAAAAACCCGCAAGAGACTTGCGGGTTTTGAAAGCGGGCTCGTTATTTCATCAGGAGCATCTGGCGCGCGCGTTTGATCGCGCGGTTCAGGGAACGCTGATAGTGAGCGGGCAGGCCGGTGTATTTGCGGGGGAGAATGCGACCCTGATCGGTTACGAATTGGCGAAGGAGGGCGGTGTTCTTGTAGTCGAGGGCGTCGACGGTGAAGTCGATCTTGGGCTTCGGACGCGGAGTCCGTTTTTCCACCGACGTCCTTCCGCCACGAGCGGAACGGTCTTTTTTATCTGTATTAGTCTTGCGAGGCATAACGCTTACTTAATTTCGCGATGCACGGTATGGCGTCGCAGAAAAGGATTGTACTTTTTGAGTTCGATTTTCTCAGTCTGAAGCTTCTTGTTTCGCGAAGTAGTATATCGCGATGGAGGCTTACCCTCCTTACGGGCTTCAGTGCATTCGATGGTCACAATTTCACGGGGCATAAATCACTCTTTCTCTTTGGCCGGCTTCTCTTCGACTTCGTCGTCCTCTTCGATCTCGATCGGACTCGAGGTGTCCACGCTACCGAGACTTCCGAGTTTCCGCTGACGAAGAGCCCCATCCCGCTCCAACTGAGCTTGGGCTTCGACAGTGAAGCGAGTCCAGGGAATGGCTTCCAGCCGCGCCTTCGGAATCACTTTGGCGGTCAATTCACAGGTGCCGTAGGTACCCTTCTCGATCCGTTTCAACGCTTCTTCGATCTCGTAAATAGCGTCCTGATCAGAGGAAAGCAGGCTTAGGGCGAAGTCGCGATCAAAATTATCAGTCCCGGAGTCCGCCATGTGGAGGCTGTAATTGTCCATCTCCACTGCAGATTCCTTGGCCAAACCATCCATTTGATGCATCAGGCGGTCACGAAGATCGATCAGATTCTCATGGAATTTAATCCACTCCGGCTTGACCTTCATGCCTGGACCGGACGCGGGTCTCCCCAACTTCCCGACACTCTGTCCAAGAATTGAAGCCGACGTTGCGGTCGCCAACTTTGCCTTCGAGGTATGAGTCGTGTCATCCTTCTTCTCGGGCTTTTTCTTATTTGTCACAGCGTAAAACGTTCTATTGCTACCACGTGTCAGTTCTATGTCGCCTCACCGCGCCACTCCGCCTGCGCGGAGGCTCAAATCCATTCGAGGAGCCTCTCGGAGGGTGCGGGAATGTACCAAGAGACCGGTAATAATCTACAAAAATGTTAGAGAATTTTCCACTCCCTGCTCCATCAGCCCAGCCTGGGCAGAGCGGGATCTGAATTCGTTCCCGAAAAAGCAGGCGTTTCCGCTGTATTTCAAGGTCCGAATGCAAACGCAGGGGCGCGTCTGTGGCTACCGAGAACTCCTCAGTGTCCCAGGGCACGGCGCGCCTCCTCGGCGGGAGTCGGCGATTTGCGGCGGAACAGAGTGTACACATTCGTCTGGGACACTCGATCCCCTGCCTTCATCTCGTGCAGGGGTGCTAACATTTCCAGCTCCACATAGTTTAAGGGGCCTGGATTGGTGTAGACTTCCGCGCTACTCCCCTGGTCAGGATACTCCGCGCCAATCTGTCGCGGTGAATCGATCCTCAAGACGACGCGATCCCCAACCCAAATCAGAGTACCCGCATCATTGCCCACCTTGTGCGAGAGTTCAGAGTCGCGGGTCAGCGAGAGCAATCCATTCTCCAGATTCAGGTTCGTCGGCGGTGCCTCGGACTGGAGGCGATATCCCTCCGGGAACAGCGGACCCTTGGCAACCGGCATGAACACTGCCAATGGCTCCTGCAGCTGAGTAATGATCAAACGCCTATGGCATTTGTGAGTGGTGCGGACGGCACGACCGTCGATGCGGTCACTCGCTCGAAGGTGGTCACGATGGTCATTCGCGGAAGGTTGGGATCGAGGACACCTTCCCGCTCTGTCCGAATGCCATAAAACGGATCGACTGCGGAACGAAGAATCACTTTGGAACCTTTGATCACGGCCTCCGCCGGCATGGAGTCGAAGGCGGGCGGCGGAGGCCAGGAGCGCGGGGTTTGCTTCGGCCAATCCGACTGGGGAGAAGGCCAGGCCTTGTCGCCGCCAAAATTTCCCCAATCGGCGGAGAGCGGGTCAGGTGCCTTGCCGTGCATCGATTCGTTCTCCCAGAATGGCCCGCTCCCGGACTTGAAGCGAAACTGCATCACCCGCCCCACAGCCGGCACGACCACCACTTCAGCTTCTGGGTTTTCGAGAACTAGCGAGTTGGTCCACCCTCGATAGTCCTGCGTTCGCAGGGTCACGCCGCTCGCGAGCCGGCTCTCGGCAAAGAACTCTCGATACAACATCGCCAGCGGTAGGACGACCAGCAAGGCGAAGAAGAGTGAGATGAGCTGACGCTTGAAGGAGGGGGCTTCCATCATTCCTTGGCGAGCACTTCGCCAGTGCGAGCTTGTTGAAGGGCAGCATGGCCGTTTCGCAGCATCCGCTCGGTGGTGTCCCATCCCACACACGCATCCGTGACCGAGACGCCGTAACGGAGTTGAGTGAGATCGGATGGGATCGGCTGGCTCCCGTCTTGGAGATGGCTTTCCACCATCATCCCGATCAGCGCTCGATTTCCCTCCGCTCTCTGGCCGATCACGCTCTGCCAAACCTCCTCCTGGCGGGTGTGGAGCTTGCCCGAGTTAGCGTGACTGCAGTCCACCATCAAACCAGAGCGAAGCCCTTCTTTTTTCAACTGATCGACCGCGCCGCCGATGCTGGCCGCGTCATAATTGGTCTGTAAGCGACCCCCTCGAAGCACGACGTGCCCATCGGGATTCCCAGCGGTCCTGACGATGCAAGTGACGCCCTCCTGATCGATTCCCAGAAAACTGTGCGAATGCATGGCTGCTTTCATGGCGTCCAAGGCAATCTGAAGGCCGCCGTCCGTACCATTCTTAAACCCCACCGGCATGGAAAGCCCGCTGGCCATTTCGCGATGAGTCTGTGATTCCGTAGTGCGCGCGCCGATGGCCGCCCAACTGACCAGATCCGATAGATATTGCGGGGTGATCGGGTCCAGAAACTCCGTCGCTGTCGGCATTCCCATCTCGGTAATGTCGAGTAAGAGACGGCGCGCTTTGCGGAGGCCGGTTTCAATATCGTAAGTGCCGTCCAAATGCGGATCGTTGATCAGTCCCTTCC
The DNA here is from genome assembly GCA_043745255.1 of Verrucomicrobiales bacterium. Lineage (GTDB taxonomy): Bacteria > Verrucomicrobiota > Verrucomicrobiia > Limisphaerales > UBA11320 > UBA11320. The sequence goes on along the minus strand of JAYTTC010000611.1, from coordinate 567 downwards.
ATCCGATGGTGGTCCGCGGCTTCTCAAAGTAGACCCGCATGACCAGGTAAAGCTGATCCTTCAAAGCCACGCGGAGCCGGTTCAATCGGGAGGCATACTCCATCGCGGACACCGGATCGTGAATCGAGCAAGGACCGACCACCACCAGGAGGCGAGGGTCTTCCTGATCGAGAATCCGCTGAACCTCCTGCCGTCCCTGAATCACCGTCTGGTTGGCGATTTCGGTCATCGGGAAGAGCGCCTTCAGGGCGCTCGGAGCGGTGAGTCGCGTGCAGTGAAGAACACGCAAATTATTGGTCGGCTGCATAGATCTAAATGGATATCTGCCGTCCGGAAGCTCTCCGGGTTGGGGCAGGAACAGGGGTAATAAACCACCACCCGATCGGGAAGGAAACCAGTATTTGGCCAGGCCACCGGGATGGGGTGTGATTCAAAGTGGGTGAGAATGGAGTGTCGCAGATTCGAAGGGGTGGGGCGGGGATGGGCCGATACGGCCCACACTACAGATTGCAGCGCGCGAGCCTCACGCGGTTTCCGTCTTCTGTAGTGTCGTCCGTATCGGACGAT
>JAYTTC010000610.1:0-4120 GCA_043745255.1 Verrucomicrobiales bacterium | reverse complement strand
GATGACAAGCTCAACGGATTTCTTCAGATCCCCGTAAAATGCCTCGCGCTCCTTGCTACGAGCGAATCCAAACACGTCGAAGAGGGGTTTCTTGGTGTCGCCCATCCAGACTTTGGAATCCTTCTCGGCGAAGCCTTTGGACTTGGCCTCGAGCCTCACGAGCGCGACGTAAAGCCTAACCGCCGACGACTGGCCGTCGACATCGATCTTGCCACCCGGGTACTCTTTGCGTTCATCCGCGAATGCGGGCTGAGCCGCCAGGAGGAAGGCAAAGAGTAAAGGCAGGATATTCTTTCCGACAAGCCGAGGGTGGGCCATAAATATTGCTCCGGGAAACGAGGGGATCTGTTTCCTCTGATTAGAGCAAGGCGGGTGCCACCGGCCACGCGAACGAATTCGCACACTTGGAAAATCTAAAAAGAGCTTGAAGCCGACAGAACGGATCAACTGTCAAATGGCTGGAAATGTGTCTAGACGGACACGTCTCGCGCATGAACGGGGAAATCCTGATCACTTCGCCTCAACCCGGGCGACCAAGTCGTTGATCGCGGCTAATCCGAACAAGCCGCTGTCGCGGTCCCCCGGAGGAAAAGCCGACAGCACGATCGCTTCTCCCTCCCTTAAAATTCCATGACGGGTTTTTTCATAGAGCGACAGAGTGGGCGGAGTTTCCGCCCCGAAAAAGTAAGGAGTGTAGCCGTCCGCGCTCAGGATGAAATCTCCGTTGACCTTGAGATTCCAACCCCGCTTCTTTCGATCCGGGCTAAGCGCAAAACGGTCTCCCGGGATCGCTCGGACAACCTTAACCACGGGATCAGCGGTCGTGACGTACCGATAAAGCACAGTATCGCCTCGCACGAGCGGATGACAACGGTACCAACCGGGCAGGGCTTTCAGTTCCTGGCCCTCTGAATAGAGTCCACGCATGTAGACGTCAGGCATCTTGAACCTAAACTCGGGGCCCGGACATCCCTCCGGTAGCTCGGTCAGTTCGGTCAAGCTCACGGGGCCTGTCAGAATTCGTGCCAGGTAGAATCCGCCAGCCACGAGCAGCAAGGCTGCCACACCTGCACATACAAACTTCCGCCGACGGAGCGAGCTCACTCTTTTTTCTCGAAGCTGAAGCTCAGGCCGAGCGCCATGCCCATTTCGACGGACTTGCGATCGACCAAGCTAGTGCTTTGCTTTTCAGTTTCGTAAGAAAGCTCCCCGTTGAGCGAGAGCGAGCGAGAAAGCGTTTGACTGAGCGAGCATCGACCTCCGTATTGATAGCCACTTTGCACTGAATAGCTCGCGGTCTCCGCAGGTGCGAGGTAACTGCCAGTAGCGCCCACCCTTAGGCCGAACACGTCGGACTGATAAAGCCTGTAGCCGAACTGAGCGCGCACCTGCCCGATAGCGACAGAGTCGAACCGATTGGTAGTCAGCCCGGTGGAGCGGACGAAGAGCGCTTGTCCTTTTCCGATTGAGACGGTTGCGTCCAGACGATCTGAAATCTGCCGAGTCACTCCCACCGCCAAACGAGAGGTCGTCTGAGTGGACCCTTCCAAGGTATGCGAGTCGTTAGTTTCCATCTCGACTTTAGTCGCGCCGATGGCGAGGAAGCTTCTCCAATCCTTCGACCAAACCTGTCCCCAGCGGAAGTCTCCTCCCCAGTTCTGCTTCGAAAGAAAGTAACCGCGCGCGCCACTCGATCGATCCACGTTCTCTTGCCCCGAATACGAGAAGAGCGTCGAAACATCGAGCGTTCCGTATTGAGCCTGAATCGGAGGCGAAGCTGGAGATGGGACGGGAATGGGAGCAGTGGATGGAGAAGGCAATGGAGATGGATCCGACGCTGGAGACCGAGAGGGGACTGAAACCGGAAATGAAACCGCAGCCGGAGAGGGTTCTGGAACTAGCGCTGAATCCGGAAGTGGAGATGGATTTAAAACTGTGACGGGAGGCATCGTCGGCGACGGTAATGGAGAAGTGACTGAATTCGTGACGTGGATCGAAGCAATCTTACGTTCCGCCAAGGCCTCGTCCAGATCTGCTGACCGAGGCGCAAGAACCAGCGGGACCAGGGGTGCTTTCCCGCAGAGTGACACAGGGGTTTCCGTGTTCAGGTGGATCCAGCCGCTCTTGGAAACGCTGTAGTTCGGGTGTTCGCGGAGAGAGCCGACATCGATGGGGATCTTGAGAGTGACCCCTACGCTCACGAAGTTCCCGGCATTCGTAACCGCAGAGGGATTGTAGTCGATTGTGCGTTCAACCCAGTTGCGCTTACCCCAGAGTGGGCAAACGCCAACGGAATCCAAGACGCTGCCAATCGAATCACCTGCATGGGTTTGGTAGCTCAGCCAGCCAGTCGAGGCCTGAGTTCGGGTCGCGCCCAAGGATGAATCAGAGGTCAGCGGAATGGCCATGAAGAGGGCTAACGCGAAAGACTCTAAGAAATGATGAACCTTCATTTCTATTTATACTCCCAGACGATCACGGCGCCTGCTGAAGCTGCGCCTGCTGTGCCAGAGCCACCCGAGCCACTACCCCCGCCACCGCCGCCGTATGCACCTCCAGCTCCCCCTGCACCGTTGCCAGATGCTCCCGCGGCTCCACCGCCACCTAAAAAGGATGCGCCGCCACTGCCTCCGCCACTTGCGCTCGCACCGCCATAGGTTGCTGAACCGCCGCCGCCCTTCATCGTCATATCGCAGCTACCGCTAGATGCGCTTCCGATTCCGCCTGCACCGCCTGCGGCGCCTGCAGTAACTCCCGCAGCACCCGCGCCGCCAGTATAGGTCGTCGTATCGACTGCGCTGAGAGCGATAGTTGCCGCCGCACCGGCAGCACCAATTGTGATATTAGCTTTAGTGTTTTGAACATTATAAGTGCCACTGCCCAGGGTTGAACTGAGATCGTAATATTTTATGCAAGTGCCGCCAGCTCCACCTCCCGAGCCTGCAGTTGCCGCGCTTCCGCCACCGGCGCCGCCTCCTCCCACAACAATGACTAAGGCCTTGGTTGTTCCATTTTGAAACGACCAAGTAGTATTCGTTGCAGTAACAGCAGTAATTTTTGATAAACCAACTCCAACCCAAGCCATAGTACCGGCAGCATTCGCGGTAAGCGCTTGCCCTTCAGATGTGGGAGCTGCAGAGGGTAATGTATAAGTTGTAGACCCCGCTGCCGCCGCAGGAGCTAACCCAACGTAGCCTGAGCTGGACCCGGAGAGCCGGATCGTCCCTTTGACGTCGAGCGCGGACCCTGGAGATGCAGTCGCAATTCCGACATTTCCTGATTCGACGACCAATGCGGCGCTGTTCGTGATTGTTGCGTTGGTTCCGGCTACAGGCGCTCCAGAGATGCTGACCGTTGCCGCATTGGTGACGGTCGAAGCGCCCGAAAATGCATAAGTCGGCGCTTGAAAGCGAACTGCTCGCTGGGTGGCGATCGTTCCAGACGAAAACTGAACGGTGCGGTTCAGGTTGAAGTTAAGATCGGTCGCCTCGGTCGCGGCAGTAAGCGTCGTGTGCGCCGGTCCTGTTACGGTCAGAACTGCTGGAGATCCTGAGGTGGAGGCGGTCGGGGCAAGGGTAAGACCACCTGACAGCGTCCCGCCCGCCAGCGGCAAATTCAAGCTAGCAAGCCCGGTGAGAGCGCCCGAGAATGTAGTCGTTGTCAGATTGTTGGTCGAAGGATTGAACGTCAGGCCCGTGCCGAGTGCGGCGGCTTGATTTCCGTTTGTCGAAGAAGCCGTGAAGAGCGGGTAGTAAGTCGCGTTCGTCGAGGCCTGGGTTGTGGCAATATTGGTTGCATTTGTTGCAGTCGTCGCGGTTGTCGCGGAAGTTGCCGAAGTAGCACTGGTCGCATTCCCGGAAAGAGCTCCTGAAAACGTAGTGGTCGTCAGTGTGTTGGTCGACGGGTTAAAGGTAAGCCCCGTGCCAAGTTTTGCAGCCTGATTGCCGTCAGTCGAAGAAGAAGCAAAAAGCGGGTAATAAGTGCCACTCGTCGAAGTCTGGGTGGTCGCTACATTGGTCGAGTTGGTGGCACTCGTCGCAGAGGTTGCTGTGGTTGCGGATGTCGCGGTGGTCGCACTGGTTGCACTGGTCGCATTCCCGGAAAGAGCTCCTGAAAAAGT
>JAYTTC010000609.1:0-4123 GCA_043745255.1 Verrucomicrobiales bacterium | reverse complement strand
AAGATCCAGACCAAGTCGACGAAATGCCAGAAGAGACCGGAAACCTCGACCCGGTTCATATAACGCTCCGGATCGGTCTTCCACATGGAAGCGCCCGGCCACAGGATATAGCCCATCACCAAGGCACCCCCGATCACGTGCAAGGCATGAAGCCCGGTCAGCGTGAAGTAAATCGACATGTAGGTGTTATGCGCCGGGCCGTAATTCCCCATCTTCTGAATATCGGCAGTTTTGATCTCCAGCTCCTCCCCGTGGTGGCCATGCTTGTTGGCCTCACGAACCCCCTTAGCCTTACCAAGAGAGGCGTCAATCTTGTGCCCATGAAGCTTCACCATCTCCTTGTCCTGGCTGAGCAGATGACCGTCAAAGACCGAGCCATCCTTCGTGATCACCTGGTAGTGAGTGAGCTTGTCGTGATACTCGTATGACTTGATGCAAACGAAGGCCAGGGCGCAAAGCACGGTGATCGTTTGGCAGAAGCGATAGCGGGCGAAGTTGTTCGCCTTCAGAGCGGCCCAACCTAATACAACGGTAACACTGGAGGAGATGAGGACCACTGTGTTCAGCGTACCAATCGGGACATTGAGAAGATGACTGGGCCACTCTCCGGGCTCCGCTCCCACGCGAAGCAGAATGTAGGAGGAGAATAGGGCACCAAAGAGCATGACTTCCGACGCCAGGAAGAGCCAGATGCCGACCTTCGCGTTGTAGAGCCCGGTATCCCGGCGGGGTTGAACTGTATAGGGGATTTCCATGATTTAGTATTCCTGCTCGCGCTCTCTAAGGGTTCTGGTTCTGGGGCACGAAATCCTTCGCGGCTCCAGGGAGGCTGTAGTCATAGGGCCCACGGACCACCTGGGGAGTCTGAAGGAAGTTGCCGTGCGGCGGAGGCGTGGGCGTCTGCCATTCCAGCGTCGTTGCGTCCCAAGGATTGTCGGACTCCACCGCCTTCCCTTTCCGAATGCTCCAGAAGAAATTGATGATGAACGGCAGCTGAGCGAGGGCCAGCAACCAAGCTGCATGAGAAATGAACTCGTTGAGCCAAATCATGCGATCCGAAAGACCGCCAATCGCATCGGGCATTTTCGCGGTGGAATACATTGCACCTCCGTCAGACATGCGACGCAGCATGCCGGACATTCCCTGGATGAACATGGGCTGAAACACCAGATTCATGCAGACCAAGGAGGTCCAAAAGTGGAGCTTGCCGAGCGTTTCATTCATGAATCGCCCCGTTATTTTTGGATACCAGTAATACACCCCGGCAAAGAGTGCGAAGATGGTTCCCGGAGCCACCACGTAATGAAAGTGAGCGATCACATAGTAGGTGTCGTGCAGATGGATATCGCTGTAATTGAATCCGAGCGGCAGACCGGTCAGACCCCCGATTCCGAACATGGGAAGGAAGGCCATGGCGAACAGCATCGGGGTGTTGAAACGAATCGAGCCTCCCCACAATGAGATAAAGAGACAGGTCAGGATGATCACCGAAGGAATCGAGATGATCATCGTAGTAGTCTGGAAGAACGTGCTGATCTTCGTGCCCATGCCGGTCAAATACATGTGATGGGCCCAAACGATGAAGGAGATGAACCCGATCGCGAGGGTTGCGTAAACCAGTGACTTGTAGCCCCACAGAGGCTTGCGAGTGTTGTTCGCCAGGATCTCCGCCACGATGCCCATCCCGGGAAGGATGAGAACGTAGACCTCAGGATGTCCGAGGAACCAGAAGAGATGCTGCCAGAGCAGCGGGTTGCCACCACCGCTGATATTTGCCAGATTGCCTCCGATGGCCAGACCGGTCGGGAGGAAGAAACTGGTGTGAAGAACTTTGTCCGCCAACTGCATCAGACCTGCCGCTTCCAATGGAGGGAAGGCCAGCAAGAGCAGAAACCCCGTGACGAACTGGGCCCACACGAAAAACGGCAGCCGCATCCAGGTCATCCCAGGCGCACGCAGCTGAATAATGGTGGCGATGAAGTTCACCGCGCCCAGTAGCGAGGAGGTGATGAGGAGCACCATGCCCACCAACCAGTAGGTCTGCCCATCGCTGGCGATGGAGGTGGCGAGCGGGGAGTAGGAAGTCCATCCAGCCTGCGCCGCGCCACCGGGAACGAAAAAGCTCACCAGCATTACCACACCCCCGGCGGCATAGCATTGATAACTGACCATGTTGATCCGAGGGAAAGCCATGTCCGGGGCACCAATCTGAAGAGGAACAATCAGATTACCGAAGGCACCGAACGCCAGAGGCACGATCGCAAGGAAGACCATGATGGTGCCGTGCATCGCGCCGAACATGTTGTAGAGATCAGGGGTGAGGATCCCCTGACTCGCGCCTAGCACGGAGCTCAGGATCGGTCCCACAAAGGGAACGGGGCGGCCGTGGTAGGCGAGCTGCCAGCGCATGATCATGATCAAGCAGAAGCCAAAAAACAGAAACGACAGGGCGGTCACGCCATACTGGATGCCGATTACCTTGTGATCGCTGGAGAAGACATACTTCTTGAGGAAGCCGCCTTCGTCGTGGTGAGCCTCGTGGGCTCCCGCATGGGCCGTATGAGCAGATGTCGTATGCATTTCGTTTCGAAGTGTTTTTACACTGCCCAGACTAGGCTGGCGTAAACCACAAGGGTCAGTAAGCGGAGTGAGTAAAGTTTTCGAACACCCAGGTGTCAATCGAACAATTCTTGGAGACTCACAGTTTAGTTTTGTCGATGACCATCATCACTAACAGGAGTGGCAGGTACACAATCGAGGCAAAAAACAGCTGTCGAGCGCTGTCCCGGTCCATCCGACGTGAGAAGCGATAGGCGCACCAAATGAAGCCCAGACCCAGAAAAATCGCCATCCCCAGATAGAATGGACCGGCCATCCGGAAGGCAAAAGGACTCAGACTCAGCGGGAATAAGCCGAGCGTGTGGCTGAGAGCTTGCCGCCCGGTACGAGACCCATCCGCGTCGAAGCAGGGAAGCATGGCGAAGCCCGCACGTCGATATTCCTCACGATAGATCCAGGCAATCGCGAGAAAATGTGGAAGCTGCCAGAAGAACAGGATCGCAAACAACGACCACCCTTCAACGCTGAGATGCCCGCGCGCGGCCGTCCAGCCCATCAAGGGTGGAAGCGCACCGGGGATGGCTCCAATGGCTGTGTTCAGCGAAGTCACGCGCTTGAGCGGCGTGTAGACGAACAAATAGCTAACCCATGTCAGCGCGCCAAGCACCGCTGTAAGCGGATTGACGAAGAGCAGAAGCTGCAATAAACCGACCAACGAGACAAAATTTCCCACCCAGAGCACCACCGCCGGGGTGAGCTGTCCTGTGGGCAGCGGACGGGTCTCGGTCCGCTTCATCAGCGCATCATGGTGGCGCTCGAGCAGCTGATTCAGCGCCGCCGCGCCTGCAGCGAGCAAGGCGGTGCCCACGACCGCGTGGAACATCAACCGATAATCCACGGTGCCCTGATAGCCCACGTAGAAGCCAGCAAGAGTGGTGAGCACCACCAAAGCACTGAGTCGGGCCTTGAACAAATCAAGCCAGACTGAGGTGCGGCTCACAGAACCGGACTCGAGAACTGGCGCCGCATCGGAGACCGGGGAGGAGGAAATGGCCTTCATGCAGATTTTTGAGAAGAGTGAAGCGCCGCCGACCGCAATTCGGAGGACGCTGGTGAGCACGTCCGGATCCCAGGCTCTGTCAAACGGGAAAGCTCGACTGGTTTAGAAAGTCGCTCCGCAGTCAGCGTCAGAAGCACAGCGGTAACCAAGCACATCGCCCCCAGAACCACGTGGAGAGTGGCAACATCAGCCGCCTTGCCCGTCCACACGGTGCAGGCGCCAAGAATCGCCTGCGTCAGCAGAAGCGCGCTCAAGGTCATCGCCCCTCGAATCAGCAATACACCCGTGCCGGGCGTGCGGACGATGCGCCAACTCACCGCAAGTCCGGAAAAAAGGACCCCGCACGCCCACAATCGATGGGCCATATGCACATAGATTTGGAAGGGAGTGATCGTCACATCCGCATGCGATAAATTAATGCGCTGAAGGGTTGCAGGATCGGTGGCAGGCCAAAGCTGGCCGTAGGCGAGAGGAAAATCAGGAATCGCCAACCCGGCGTGCTCG
>JAYTTC010000608.1:0-4134 GCA_043745255.1 Verrucomicrobiales bacterium | reverse complement strand
CATGGGGACCAGGAAATCCTCGTTCTGCCAGCCCCCAAGACCCCAGGGGCGCCCGCCGAACCAGAGTCCAGTAAAAGCTCTCGCAAGCGCCGTGATCTCCCGATTTGAGTAGGTGGGAATGGGCTGAAGTTGGGCATCAAGTTTCCGACTACCGTCGGGGTTCAATTGCCATAGCCCGATTGAAAAGAGCTGCATGAGCTCGCGCGCGTAGTTCTCGTCGGGATACTGGTTGATTTCCGGATGCGGACGCTGGTTTCCAACGTGGCTGAGGTATCGTCCCATGACCGGATGCAAGGTCACTTGCTGGAGCAGTTCTCGATAGCTGCCGAATGCGTTCTTGACCAGAAGGTCGTAGTAGCTCGCCAATCCGATGGCGTTTTCGGTCAGGGCAGCTTCGCGACGGGACACCACCAAGATTTGGCTCAAAGCAAAGGCCATTCGTTGACGAAGTTGATCAGGCTGTTTCAGCGCTGCGCGGGCGAATGGAGTGGTGATGTTGTTTCCCGTGATGTAGTCACGGAAGCCCGAAGGGTTGTAGTTCCCTCCCAGCCTCGGCCCATACAGATCGTCCGTGATCTGTTGAATGTAAGGAGAAAAAAAGTAAGCGGGCTGATTGTGGATCTGATCCCCTATCCATCCCGAATACCCTAACGCCACCACTCGGTCGATGTCCTCAAGAGTGGGGCCGAAGGAGGCCTGAGTTAGAAATCGCGAGGCCTGAGCTCGGGTGGGATGGCCCAGTGCGTCACCCATGGCTGCCGTCGCGATCTCTGCGAACCGTGCATAGTCCCCCGAAACCGTCAGCGCCGGCGAGTTGCCGTTTCCCGGCCGGATCAGAACCGCGTCAGCAGTGCTGTTCGGGAGTCCTGGGTTTGACCCCAGCACCGACTCAGCCCAATCGCTGAGACCATCCTGGTCGGTATCCACGTCGGACACCGCCACGCGATAGACCTGCGGCGGATCTCCCGGAATCGGTCGCCGCTGCAGCACCATGCTCATCTCTCTGGCCGCCGTGCCGCTGGGAAGAGATCGAGATACCGAGTACCAGTCGATCAGATTGGTCGAGAACCATGGGGTGTAGAGTTTTCCGGGCTGAGCATGCCAGCCGAGTTGTAACGTGGAGCGGCCGAGCGTGAGTCCGCATCGCAGTACGGACGTCGGATCCAGAGGGTTGGTTCCCGCTAGGCTCTCCTCCAGGTTTGAAGCACCGTCACCGTCTGGATCTTCCTGCGGGCCCAGCCATCCCGCCCCCGAGTAAATTTCCCAGACGTCGGACATTCCATTTTGATTGAAGTCCTCCCCGCGTCCCAGGGGAAATGAATTGAAAAATGTTGGCTGGCTGGCCCCGGAGTTCGGATCCGAGCCGTGGGTCAGCTCGTAACCGTCGGGCGCACCGTCTCCATCTGAATCTGCCAGTCTGGGATTGGTACCCAGAAGGAATTCGCTCCGATTGGAAATCCCGTCCCCATCCGAGTCCAGGAGCGCGTCTGAAGCGTTCTGCGGATCAAAGCCGTTTGCGATTTCCCAGTCATCAGGCATGCCATCGTGATCGCTATCTTTTCTCCAGCCAGGAATCCGGCTGCCGGCTGGGTTTTCATCGAAAAACACATCAACGCCCTGGTAGGCGAGGAGGAGGGCGCGATTGGTGTGGCCGAGCGATGATCTCCATCGCGCGGCACCCGAGTCGACCGAGGCATGAGCCAGGACGTTGCTGACAGTCCTCGACGTGACTGCGCTCCGGCTGTCGAGGTTGAACAGTTCGAACCTTAGGGTCCATCGGTTGGCCGTCAGGGAGGCGCGATCCGCGATGAGCCGGAATCGCAGCCGATCCGAGAGGTCTCGCGAACCAACCCCGCTGAATCCCAGCTTTCGGGAGATGTCCTGCGCCGGGGTGTTCGTATCCGCATACCAGATTTGGACCCACCGACCGGGCTCCGCTTGGATCCCAAACGTGCTCTCTGCCTCGGTGCGGAAAAGCCAGGTGAGCTGGCCATGATCGAAGCGTAGCGACATTTCCATGTCCGAGCTCGACGAGGCGGTGGCGTTGTTAAAAACCTGCGCCGAGAATAGCGGCTCATCCTGGAAGGCTTCGGCTTTTGGAACGCCGATTGCATGGTTCCAAAGCAGCTGCAGGTTATTGACCTCCCATTGCCATTGGTGCGAAGCCGATTGGTAAACGGGCACCATTGAAGGGGTGACAGCCTGATCCCGTGGCTCGGTGTGGCTGGCAAGCTCGTCAAGGTCGGAAAACCCATCGCCGTCCGTATCCATTCGATTCGGATCGCTCGAGTGCAGGGTGTTGAAAACCTCCGCACCGTCCGAGAGACCATCGCCGTCGGTGTCCGGACTCAGCGGCTGAGTGCCGGTACTCATCAGGTCACCGAAAGCGCCGTTGTGCGACTCCACTCCGTCAAGCAGGCCGTCGTGATCGGTATCGGGGTCACGGGGATCGGTGTTCGCCCAGTACTCGTCGATGTTTAATAGGCCGTCTCCATCAGCATCTTCGTTGCTGTCGTTGACGAGTGAGTTCAGGCCTGAGCGGATCTCCCAACTATCCGGCATGCCGTCGCCATCGGAATCATGGGTCACATCAACGACCTGGACCGCATGAAGGCCCACCCAATGGATCTCAGAAGGCATCGCGGAGACTTCGATGCGAACGCTGTCGTTCGTGAGTCGTCGGTAGAATACATAATTTCCCCTTCGAACAGCGTTTGTGCCTGGGACCGCCTCGTGAAAGCCAACATCGCCGAGCAGCGCGTTTCCGGCGAATACTCGATCGGTATCGGGGCGGTTATCCAGCCGTGTTTTTCCATGACCCCCTGCAAATTGTGAGCCGAGGTAGAGAATCAGATCGTATTGGGGGAACGGAATGCGGCTGAGAGTTACGGACAGCGGGCCTTCAGAGGTGGCGATTAAGCATCCATCCAACAGTCTCCGATCCGGGGTGCCCCCGTTTCCCGTGATATCGGTCTGATAGGAACTCCATGAGATCTGAACCTCCCGTGCAGCTCCGCTGCTGTCTGCCAAGGATCCTGGGATCGGCAGCGAGATATCGGCGTTGGTCCCGTGGGAAAGACTATGGATGTGATCCACTCGGTCGTTCAGGGGGAGCAGTGTTGTGACGTTCCAGTTCAGCTGCGGAAACACCCCAGCCACCTCATTTGATCGGAGAGCCGAAGTGGGATGATCCGCGCAGACGAACTGAACCCCGATGGCCCCGTTATAGGATGCGGGACGGCTAGCCCGGTCGTTTGGGTCGCTTCCTAACCGAACTTCTGCAGCGTCCAGAAATCCATCCCCATCGGTGTCTGCTGATTTCGGATTGGTTCCCGAACTGAAGACTTCAGAGCCGTCCAGCAAACCGTCTCCATCGGTGTCGGCAGCGAGGGGATTCAATCCCATCCGCAACTCGGTGCCGTCCAGCAAACCGTCTCCATCGGTATCTCCGGTTTTCGGATCGGTGTGCGCGAAGTATTCCTGGAAGGTGGTCAGGCCATCGTGATCTGGATCCTGAAAGGCGTCTTGTCTGTTTGTGTCATCAAGACCTTGGTCAGCTTCCCACCATTCCGGCAGTCGATCTCCGTCAAGATCCTGGCTTGCGAGAGGATCGATTTCGAGTCGGACAAAATCGAACTGGATGAAGCCCTCGTCGCGGGGCCCGGCACGATTTATCTCCAGAATGTTCTCCCCCGCTCTCAGGCCGGTGATGAAGGAGGGAGCAAAGGTCTCGGCAAAGAGTTGGTCGCTGGGTGTGTTGGTTCTCGCAAAAACCTTCTGCGCGTTAAGCCTGATCTCCAGGTCGAAATTGCCGTTCCCAGAGACGATGCGGAACACCAGTCGCAGTTGTGCCGTAGGCAGCGCGTCGGAGGTGGAGAGTGGAAAGTGAATGCGGACACGAGGACTCAGCTTGTTTAACCCCTTAGGAAAGAGGGCGAGCGATTCAGCCTCCACTAGAGTCCCGATCGGTGCCGGATAGGCTCCTGCCAAATAATAGTCATCGTCGGCTGAGGTCGCGCTGCCGGGAGGGCCATTGGTCTGGCCATCTACAGCCGCAAAACCTCCGGAGCCGAAATCATCCAGGCCGAGGGTCCAAAGCTCCCGGTACCCCGCACGCACCAGGGTTGCCCAAAG
>JAYTTC010000607.1:0-15673 GCA_043745255.1 Verrucomicrobiales bacterium | reverse complement strand
CAGCACATGTGCCTTGGGGAAGTGGCGCAGGGCGACCGGAAGCGACCCGACATGGTCATGGTGACAATGCGTCACGGCGATTGCGTCGACTTGCTGGTTTTTCACGACGTCGTAGAGCGGCAGCCCGGCCTTTCCCTCACGTCCTGGGTGCATCCCGGCGTCGAGGAGGAGGCGATGTCCTTCGAGTTCGATAAGCCAGGACGTCGCGCCGATTTCGGTGTCGGGATTCAGATTCGTGATACGCATGATGAGTCAAAAAGCATGTAATGTTTCGTCTGGAGTGAGGGCACGGGAAGAATCAAAATCTTTTTTGAAGAATCGCCAACCCACCCCCGTCCACTTCCCCAGCATGCCGATTTCATCCTTTGAAACGAGGCACCAATGCATGCCTCCGGGGTCGGCAAGAGTCTGGTTCGGAGTTCGTTTTGGGGGGAAGACGGGGTTCGTTTGGTTGTTTGGGTTGGGCGGGCATCTCACGATGCCCGCCTTTTTGATGTACCGTTCCAGGAGGACGATCAAGGATTGCTGGTGATCCGATTCCACTCCAGTCCGTGGCTCGAGGCGTAGTTGGCGAAAGCGCGCTCGTTTTGAAGCAGCACGGCTCTCACAACGCTGGAGTCATCTGCCCGGCTCATGAACGGAGTGAAGTTCGGGATGATCCCGACCTTCTTGTGAGCGTAGGTCAGAGCGAACATTGCTTCGGCAAACGCCACATAGGGGAGCTCTTTGTAGACTCCCTCGGCTGAATCCTCCACGACGTCCGCGAGAAACTCGAGTTGGTCGACCAAATGCGGGAACAGCGGCGCATTGATCTGGGTGAACTCGATCTTCCAAATGGGCAGCTGACGCAATGCTTTTTCAACAACGTTCGGCGTGATCTGGGCCGCGCCGTGTCTGACAAAATCGACGATTTCTGACATACGTGTGAGGTTAACCACCACTTCCCGCTGGAGACAACGGCTTTCGGCTAAATCAAATCGCGGCTCATTACCAGGGTGACGCCCGCGTCCTGCAACAATTTGGCCTGCTCCTCCTTCTCGGCCGGGAGCAACGGGGCCGTACGCACCGCATCTTGGATCACGACTGTCTTGAAACCGAGCGCTTTTGAGTCCAGAGCCGTGTGGAGGACGCAGCCGTCGGGGGAGAAGCCCAAGATATAGATCGTGTCCACCTTCCGGGCACGCAGAAACTCGGTGAGGCCGGTCGATGTTCGATGGTCATTCTCAAAAAAAGCGCTGTATCCATTCAAATCTGAATCCATACCGCGCTGAAATACCCGGTGGATAAAGTCCCGCTGCAAGGCCGTGGCCAATTCTGCCCCCTGGGTTTTCTGAACGCAGTGCACCCGAGTTAACTGGAAGACCTGTCGCTTGAAACCGACCACGTCGCCTACTTTTCGATTGTCGTGGTTGTTGGCGAAGATTTTATGCGACTTCAGGTGCCAATCTTGGGCAGCGGCCACGACTCGAAAGCGTCGCTGGAGGCGGTTGGCGATCGCCACCACCGCTTCGGAATCGGGGAGTTCCCATCCTCCTTGCGGCAGAAACTCACGCTGCATATCGACCAGGATCAGTGCTTTCATCAATCAATTCTTACAACTCATCGCTTCAAAGTATCAAAAATCACGGGTCGACAGTCCGAGGGGGCTGTCCGCGTCCCCGAACAGATCGCCCACCGGAAGAACAAATCCGGGGAGCAAGGGCTCCGCCAGACTTTCTTTAACCATTAGAGTCTCTTTCAGACGCATCCCGTAGGCTGCTGCGTGGTAGACCTCCACGTTTTCGTAGCGAGGATCCACGATCCAGAGTCGTGGCAACTTCAGCTCTTCATACACCGTCTTCTTGAGCACCGTGTCGGCATGATGATCCTCTTGGCTGATGACTTCCACGGCCAGCCAGAGCTTCCCGGTAGCGGTGGTGACCAAGGCCAGGTCTGGACGAAACTGATGTCGTTCCGAGAGGACCACCTGCGTTCTGGGGGCCAACAGATGAGTGCTCGCAAGCGAGGCGACCACCTGGGACATGAACCGGTACAACCGAAGGCAGATTGCCTCGTGAGCCGCCCTCGGTGGCAGCCTCAGGAGCCATTCGCCATCGATCAATTCTTCATACGGTTCGCCGGTTTCCATTGCACCCGGCCCACCCTACGCAGGAAGAAGGGCGGGAGCGAACGGAAAACTGAGCCGAGGGGTCTGACGATTAAATGGAGGGTGAAAATGGGCTCTCGCAGATTCGAAGAGATGGGGCGGGAATGGGCCGATACGGCCCACGCTACAGAAGTGCGGCTGGCTGACATGAAGGGAGAGGGGACCTGTTCCGAGAACCTAGTGCTGTCGAGGCATCGCGGCTGCTGAAGTTGGCTGCGCTCTTACGAGACGCTACTACCCATTCAGGCTTTTAATTGCACCCTGAGCTCGACCCATCCGAAACTCCGCCATTGCCCCGACGATAGCCTTCCTTTCATACTTCGCCGTCTATGTCGCAACGTCGGCAGTATCCGTTTCACTTGATCGAACCCAAGTGGCAGCAAGTCTGGGACTCTCAGGCAACGCATCGTGCTTGGAATCCGGGAGAGACCGTGCCCGCCTCTCATCCGTTCGCGCGTCGACATCGCCTGGAGGGGAAGAAGGTCAGCGCGGCCGATCTTCCGCCCAAGTACTACATTCTCGACATGTTCCCCTACCCCAGTGGCGCGGGCCTCCACGTCGGGCATCCCGAGGGCTACACCGCCACGGATATTCTGGCCCGCTATCGACGTGCCAGAGGCTTCAATGTCCTTCACCCGATGGGCTGGGATGCGTTTGGTCTTCCGGCTGAGCAGTATGCCATTCGCACCGGACAGCATCCGCGCGTCACTACCAACCAGAACATCACCACCTTCAAACGACAGATCCAGTCCCTCGGGTTCAGCTACGACTGGACGCGGGAGGTCGACACCACTGACCCGAAGTACTTCCGCTGGACCCAATCCATTTTTCTCAAGCTCTATAACTCCTGGTTCAACCCTGCGTCCCGCCGCGCGGAATCAATCGATTCCCTCCCTATCCCCTCCGGGATCACGTCGGATGCGGATCGTCGCGACTATCGCGATGCCCGTCGACTCGCCTTCGTGACCGAGGCACCGGTCTGGTGGTGCGAGGCGCTGGGCACGGTGCTCGCAAACGAAGAGGTGGTGGATGGGAAGAGTGAGGTGGGCGGGCATCCGGTCACCCGAAAGCCGATGCGTCAATGGATGCTCCGCATCACGGCGTATGCAGAACGTCTTTTGGAGGATTTGAATGGGATCGAGTGGAGCGATTCGCTGAAAGAGATGCAGCGAAACTGGATTGGTCGATCCGAAGGAGCTCAGGTGGACTTCCAGGTGATGGGATCGAGCGCTCGTATCACCGTGTTCACCACCCGCCCTGATACCTTGTTTGGGGCCACTTACTTGGTGTTGTCCCCTGAACACGCCCTTCTGGCAGAGCTGACTGCCCCGGCAGAGAGGGCCGCAGTGCTGTCGTATCAGCGGGAGGTTTCGAAAAAGTCTGATCTTGAGAGGACTGAACTTGCCAAGGAGAAGACCGGTGTCTTCACCGGTGCAATGGCGATTCACCCGGTGACGGGACAAAAAGTGCCGATCTGGATTGCGGACTATGTTCTCGCGAGCTACGGCACCGGTGCGATCATGGCGGTTCCTGGGCACGACACCCGTGATTTCGAGTTCGCGGAGAAATTTGGGCTTCCGGTTGTCCAAGTAGTACAACCTCCCGAGGGGAAGGATTGGCGCCGCTATACCGAGGATGGCGTAGCCATCAATTCCTCGAGTGCGGAGCTCCAACTCGACGGGCTTTCCACCCCGGACGCCAAGCAAAAGATCAGTGAGTGGTTAGCGTCCAAGGGACTGGGGAGAAAGACGGTGAATTACAAGTTGCGCGACTGGCTATTCAGTCGCCAGCGTTACTGGGGCGAGCCTTTTCCGGTGATTTGGCGGCGCGATGCGTCTGGTCAGCTGCATCATGAGGCGTTGCCCGAGACCGCGCTCCCGTTGATTCCCCCGCCGCTCGATGATTACAAACCCACGCCCGACGGCCAACCTCCGCTAGCGCGTGCGAGAGACTGGGTGCAGATGCCCGATGGAGCGTTGCGCGAAACCAACAGTATGCCTCAGTGGGCGGGCAGCTGCTGGTACTACCTGCGCTTTCTCGACTCCCAGAACGCTGACGCTTTCGTATCCTCCACAGCGGAGAGCTACTGGATGGGCACTGAGGCGTCCAGCGGCCTGAAGGCAACTCCCGGCGTCGATCTCTATGTGGGCGGAACGGAACACGCGGTATTGCATCTCCTCTACGCTCGTTTCTGGCACAAAGTGCTGTTTGACGTCGGTTGTGTCTCCACTCCAGAGCCATTTTTTAAGCTGGTGAACCAGGGTCTGATCTTGGGCGAAGACGGCCAGAAAATGTCCAAGAGCCGTGGCAACGTGGTGAATCCGGACGATGTGTTGCAAGAGTACGGGGCCGATGCGTTTCGGCTTTATGAGATGTTCATGGGACCTTTGGAGATGGTGAAGCCCTGGAACACCAAGGGCGTGGAAGGGGTCTATCGCTTCCTGGGGCGTGTCTGGCGCTTATTTGTGGACGAGTACAGCGAAACAGAATTTGAGCAGGCCTGTGCAGCTGAACCGCATCGCGACGCGGAATTTCTCTCCAGGATTCGCTTGCAGTCCTCGATCCAGGACACTCCGGCCTCTGCTGAGCAGCTCAAAGTCCTGCATGCCTGCATCAAGAAGGTGACTGAGGACCTCGATGGACTGCGATTCAACACGGCAATCTCGGCGATGATGGTTTTTGTGAACGATGCAATCTCATGGCCGGTAAAGCCGGCAGCGTTACTCGCGGATTTCCTCATCCTGCTCCAGCCGTTCTCCCCCCATGTGGCGGAAGAACTTTGGACCCGGCTCATTTCCCATGCCTCGCCCGCTGGGCACGATCCTGAGCTCGCTTTGGCCTATCAGCCCTGGCCCACGTTCGATCCCAGCCGCCTGGTAGAATCCACGCTAGAGATCCCGATCCAGGTGAACGGCAAGCTTCGAGAGATACTGGTGGTGACAGCAGGCATTAGTGATGCCGACCTGGGAAAGGCCGCATTGGCGGCCGAGAAGGTGCTGCCTTTCCTGGAAGGAAAGACCATCAAGAGGATCATCGTGGTGCCGAAAAAGCTCGTGAACATTGCGGTGGCCTAGTGCCTCAGCTACAGTGACCCGGCCTGCGATGAATCATCTGACCCAACAACAGCGGACTGTGCTGACTTTGGTGGTTGGCTTGTTGCTGACGGGTTGGGCTGTAAAAACGTGGCGCCTGTCGCATACCGGGACACTTCCGGCTGCGACCGCCACATCGTCGGGCTCCAACGAAACCGCTGGAGCGAGATCGCGATAGAGACGTCGTATTCGTATGCAAACTCCCAGTTTGGATGAGGCCCTGGACAAGATTGTCCTGAAAGACCCCCGCTACCAGCGGGAGGCCTACGTCTTCTTGCGTGAAGCGCTTGACCACACCCAGAAGAGCATCAACAAGTCGAACAAAGGGGAGACTCGCCACGTGAGCGGACAGGAGCTGCTACAGGGCATCAGGGACTATGCTGTCAGCCAGTATGGGCCGATGACCATGACGGTTCTTGCCGAGTGGGGGGTTAGGGTCTGCGAAGATTTTGGCGAGCTGGTGTTCAATCTTGTGGAGCATGGACTGCTCTCCAAGACCGAAAGTGACAGTCGAGCCGATTTTCAGAATGGCTACGATTTTCATACCGCTTTCTGTAAGCCGTTTCTGCCACAACGGCTGCCCTGCCCTGAAGTTCCCCAGTCCTCCGAAGTTTGAGCCCCTTTCTCTTTGCCATGCCCGCCAAGAACGCCCGCGCCACCCCGTTTCCAAAATCTCCCACTCTGAGTTCGATTCCCCACGGAGTGCGATTGACCACCCTCGAGAATGGACTCACTCTGATTGTTCGCGAGGACCACAGCGCCCCTGTGGTTTCAGCCCAAGCGTGGTGTCGCGCGGGAAGCATCGATGAGGGCCGCTCGGTGGGTGCCGGCATGTCTCATGTGCTGGAGCATATGTTATTCAAGGGCACCACCACCCGACCCGCAGGGCGCATCGATCAGGAGGTTCAGGAGGCGGGTGGGTATATGAATGCCTACACTTCCTTCGATCGGACTGTCTACTGGATCAATGTTCCAAATACCGGTGCCCGAGTGGCCATCGATGTTCTGTGCGACATCACCCAGCACGCCACCATCCCGTCGGAAGAGCTGACCAAGGAGCTCGATGTGATCCGCCGTGAGATGGACATGGGACACGATGATCCCGGGCACAAATCCGCGCGCCGGCTTTTCGAGACTGCCTACACGCGCAGTCCTTACCGTTTTCCGATCATTGGTCATCTCGATATTTTCAACGCCCTGACTCGAGACGATATCTTTCATTACTATCGCGAGAAATACGCGCCGAATAACCTGTTCTTCGTGGTGGTTGGGGACATTGATGCTGGGGTAGTGGAGGCCCAGATTCGGGAAGCATTCGCGAAGACGCCGTCTCGTTCAGTGCCCACGAATCCACTCCCTGAGGAACCTCGCCAGACCGCGCCGCGCGAGATGATCGAGGAGGGGCCGATCGAGCTCGGTCATTTTCACTTCAGCTGGCATATCCCGGATCTCCGTCATCCGGACATCGCGCCCCTGGATGTGCTGGCTACTTTGCTGGGGAGCGGCCGGAGCTCTCGGCTCTACCAGCAGATCCGCGAAAAGAAAGGTCTGGTGAACGCGGCGGAGGCCTGGACCTACAATCCCGGCAACCCGGGGCTATTTGGGGCCAGCGCGGTAATCGATGCCGATAAATTCCAAGCGGCCGCCGCTGCTATTCTGCATGAGGTGGAACGGATGAAACAAAAGCCGGTCACCGCCGCGGAGCTGAACAAGGCGGTGAAGCAATTTGTAGCTGGGACGCTTTCGAGTCGTAAAACGATGCAGGGTCAGGCACAGGATCTGGGGAGCAGCTGGCTTGCGGCCAACGATCTGAATTTTTCGGAGCGGTATCTCGCGACGGTAAAGAAACTCAAACCGGCGGACCTTCAGCGTGTCGCACGACTGTATCTGACCGAAGAGAATCGAACACTCTACGCCCTGCTCCCGCGTGGATCCTCGGCGGTCGTCTCCAAAGTCACCGAAACGCACTCGGAAAAAGCCATCCAGAGATTTGTTCTCCCCAACGGACTGCGCCTCTTGATCAAGGAGGATCACCGGCTGCCCTTCGTGGAGTTTCGCAGCGTGTTCCAGGGTGGCGTGATGGTGGAGTCTGAAGAAGACAATGGTCTCACTCAACTGATGACCAAGATGCTTCTTCAGGGCACCAAGAAGCAAACCGCGGAGGAGATCGCTCAAGCCATCGAATCGGTGGGGGGGAGCATTAGTAGCTATGGCGGCAACAACAGCCTCGGCGTGAGTCTCGAGGTCATGAATAGCGATTTAGCCGACGGGATGGAGCTGCTCGCCGACGTGCTTTTGAACCCGGTGTTTCCCAACGCGGCATTGGAGCGGGAGCGCCAGATTCAGCTGGCTGAGATCCGTTCGCAAAAAGACCACCTTCTCAGCCTCGCGGATGGGAAATGTCGTGAGGCGATGTTCGGTCGATCGGGTTACGGACTCCAGGCGCGAGGCACCGAGCCGAGCGTGAGCAGCCTTCGGACGGCGGATCTCCGGCGGCTCCATGTGGCTTTGATTCAGCCGAAAAATTGCGTACTCTCGATCTTCGGAGCCGTCGACACTTCCAAAGTAAGAGCCTTAGTGCAGCGACGTCTCGGTCACTGGCGCGGGAAGAACTCGCCCCCAAAGAGTGTCCACGCATCGCCCCTCCTGACCGAGGTGAAGCGGGTCACCACTTCGGTCGACAAGAAGCAGGCGGTGCTCATTCTCGCCTTCCAGGTGCCACACTCCATCACCCCGACCGATTCGCCCTCGAGCTGGTGCAGGAGGCACTGAGTGATTTGGGGTCGCGGCTGTTCGTAAGAATTCGGGATGAACTCGGCCTAGCCTACTATGTGGGAGCCCAGAATTTTCTCGGAGTGGCCCCAGGATTCTTTTCTTTCTACGTCGGCACTGACCCGGAAAATGCGGCTCGAGTGGAACGGGAACTTCTTCAGGAAGCGGCCAAGTTGCAAGCGGAGGGTCTCACGGAAGCGGAGCTGAGGCGCGCCAAGGCCAAGCTCATCGGACAAAAGAAAATTGCCCGCCAGGAGCTTGGCCGAATGGCCATGACCACCGCCTTGGACGAGTTGTACGGTCTGGGTTACGCGAATTCAGATCGAGAGGATGCCTGTTTTGAAGCCGTGACTCTTGCGGAGGTGCGAGAAGTCTGCGGGAAGTATCTTTCCCCGAACGCCTATGTGATTTCGGTGGTGCAACCCGAGGCGCGAGGAGCGGCTCCTGTGATCAAGAGCGAGTGAGCGCATGGGATGGACAGCGAAATCGTTCTAGCCCGCGTGCCCTCACACGGTTTCCGACTTCTGTAGCGTCGTCCGTATCGGACGATCGGGGCGGGGATGCGCCGATACGGCGCACACTACAGAATTCTGTGAAAACCCCCCATTCAGGCCTCCGCCATGGATGAAGATCGCACCCCCTTTTAATCGCACCCCAAAAGGCCTATCGGATCAGATTTTCTCTTCCTTTGCATCCGGTCCTCTGTTATCGAGTCCAAGTGAGCTCCAGCCTTTTAATACGATGGGTAGCCGGCCTGTTCATTCTGGTCAGCGCAGGGTCTGTTTTTGCCGAAACCTACGAGCTTCTCGATGGTCAAGTGATCACCGGTCCGCCTCTTAGCATTACCAAGGATGGCGTCGCGTTCCGCGATGCTTCGGGCAACCAGGGAACGCGAGTCGGGTATACCAATCTCACCCAGCAGGCTTTGCAGGAGCTGCAGAAGAATCCGAAAGCAAAAAAGTTTCTCGAGCCTTTTCTGGAAATCCCACTGGAGAACACCAACAAGAACCGTGCTGCGTTCGAGTTGAAACCTTTTGAACGATTGCAGCGACCGGATCCTCAGGGAGGTCTTTCTCGTCTGTTTGGCTCCTCCCTTGGCCTTCTTTTGGTGGCAATCCTTTTTGGCGCGAATCTCTACTCCGGCTACGAAATCGGAATCTTCCGGAATTACTCGCCTCTGATGGTCGCTGCGATTGCGCTGGTCCTTCCTCTGGTGACTCAGATCGTCTTTCTTTGCCTGCCCACTTACGTGCCCAAAGTTGCCGATCTTCCCGTCGACGCCACCGGTGCCCATGTTCCGACTTTCACTTCGGCTGGGGGCGGTCACGGAGTCGGTGCAACTCAGGCCGCCTTTCAAGAGGCGGCCGCTGCAGATGCCGCCGCTGCCGCCGCCGCTCTCCCGCACTACAAGCGCGGAGAGTTCACCTTTAACAAGCG
The DNA here is from genome assembly GCA_043745255.1 of Verrucomicrobiales bacterium. Classification (GTDB taxonomy): domain Bacteria; phylum Verrucomicrobiota; class Verrucomicrobiia; order Limisphaerales; family UBA11320; genus UBA11320. The sequence continues at coordinate 6,226 of JAYTTC010000607.1, read as the reverse complement.
TTTCTTCGAAACGAAGATGGGTGGATTCTATGGCTCACGCCCGATCGAAGCGGAGAAAGGCTTCGTCTTCGACGTCAAGTCCACTAAGGGGCTGTTGCACTGCAACCGAATCGTTCGCATCAGTAACACAGATATCTATCTTCAGGTTCTTCGAGGAACGACGATTGAAGAAGTGACTCTGCCGTTTACCGACATTGTGGAAATCGAGATCAAACAACGCGGGCATTAATATTCTGCGGCCCTCGTCGCGCCTCTTTGACTCACTGGAAGATTGTTTCAACGTCAGGGTCTTGAACTGCCATGTATTTCAAAACTGTTCTCCTCTTCGGTGCCCCGGGTTCTGGCAAAGGCACTCAAGGCAAAATTCTCGGAACCATCCCCGGCTTTTTTCATTTCGCCTGCGGTGATGCGTTTCGGAACCTGCGGATCGACGATCCGTTGGGCAAGGTCTTCATTGAATATTCCAGCAAGGGACGCTTAGTGCCGGATCAGTCGACGATTGAACTTTGGCGGAAGAACATTCACGCCAGTACCTCCAACGGTAGCTTTCAGCCCGAGCGAGACATCCTGGTTCTCGACGGCATTCCTCGCAACCCAACTCAGGCTGAGATGTTGAAGTCAGTTCTAAACGTTCGCGCCGTCTTCCATCTCACCTGCACCGACCTCAACAAGATGGTGGAACGACTCCAGCGCCGGGCGCTGCGTGAAAACCGCCTGGATGATGCTAATCTCGAAGTGATCAAGAAGCGCCTGGAGACTTATCAGCAGGAGACCAAGCCGGTGCTGGATTACTACGGCCCTGAGCTGGTGCAGCACATCGATTCCACCCAGTCTCCGCTAGACGTTCTCCGGTGCATCCTCGACAAGGTCGCCAGCCTCAAATAAGCCGGACGAGTGGCAGGGCGGAGGGCTTCACCAGCTAGCAGTTCTCATTTGATCTCCCGAGTCGCACGCCGCGGCCGAGAACCGTCCGAACTCTCCGTCTTCCAATCGCAATTCCCAACAAGGACTCCAGCGTGCGCCGTATCGACGCATCCCGGCCCCGATCGTCCGATACGGACGACACTACAGAAGTCAGACTGTAGTGTGGGCCGTATCGGCCCATCCCCGCTCCATCTACAAGGAAACCATCTGCGGATAGGCTCTTTTCCCGCAGGAAAATTTCTAACAGCGTGTCGATGGACCCTTGTCCTTGGGCGTTGCCCAAGGCTGGGATGGCACGGGCCTTTGACCCTCAGCATTACGAGCTCGGTGGCATCACACCACAACAACCTCATTTTCGAGAGTGCCGATGTCTCCGATGGTAATTCGAACGACATCTCCTGCGGCGAGGGTGAATGCGTCCGGTGGGATCACCCCGGTGCCGGTGAATAGATAAACGCCGCTGGGAAACTCCTGTGATCGGAACAGATAGTCGGTCAAATCGGCAAAAGTTCGCTTGATCTGCCCTACTGCCGTGTCGCCCTCGAACACCTCCTGGCCACCGCGGGTGATGCGGATGCGGATCTTCCACTCCCTCGCCTGTGCCTCCGTCACGCCCAGCACCAGACAGGGTCCGAGGGCGCAGGAGTGACGGTAGGTCTTGGCCTGGGGCAGATAGAGCAAGTTCTCTCCTTCAATATCCCGCGAGCTCATGTCGTTTCCTGCGGTGTAGCCCACCAGCGCTCCCTGTGAGTTGTACACCAACACCAGCTCAGGCTCGGGGACGTTCCATTTCGCATCCCGACGAATCCCCACCTTCGCGCCTGGACCGGAGACTTTCGGTCCCAGCGACTTAAAAAACAGTTCGGGGCGCGGTGCTTCGTACACCCGATCGTAGGCGCTGGCGCTGAAGTCCGATTCCTCCATTCGCGCCTTCTTGCTTCGGAGATAGGTCACGCCTGCAGCCCACACTTCTTGATCCGCAATCGGGGCGAGAAGTCGCGCGCTCGTCGCAGCGATTCGGGGAAGAGGCTGTTGACTCAGTGCAACGAGCAGCGATGCCGGTGAAGGTCCATCGAGCAGCTGCGATAGGCAGGTCACCCCTGCGGAGGAAATATCGAGAACCTCCGTCCCGAGCAGAATACCGAGTCTTGGGGAGGAGTCCTCGAGTTGAAAACGCACCAGTTTTACCATAAGTCAGCGGTTCTTTTATTGGGGGAAGTCTCAGCCCTCAGGCAGAGTAGTCCAGATAGACGGTCTTGAGTTTAGAGTAAAATTCCACCGCCCCTGCGCCTTGCTCCTTGAAGCTGTCGGTACTCGAGTTCTTCACGCCTCCGAACGGTGCCTGGAGCGCTAGCCCGGTGCTGATCTGATTCACCTTCACCACTCCAGCCTGGATCCGTTCTGAGTACAGCAAGGCTTTCTTGAAGTCGCGGGTGACCAGGCTCGCGCTGAGACCGACGTCCAACCCATTCGCGATCTGGAGGGCCTCGTCGAAGCTTTCTACGGCGAGAATCGCCACCACCGGACCAAACACCTCTTCGCGCGCGATCCTCATCTGCGGCGTTACGCCGCCCACCAGGGTGGGTTGCATAAACAAGCCGTGTTTTAGCTCACCTTCGGTCAGTCGCTCCCCTCCCCAGAGCACTGTTGCGCCTTCTTTTTGGGCTGCCGCGATATGTTCGAAATTGCCCTCGAGTTCCTGCGTATTCACCGCAGGCCCCATGTCGACACCCGTCTGCAGTCCGGGCCCAACCTTCAGGGCCTGGGTCTTGGCGATCAGCTTCTCGGTGAACTGGGCCAGGACTGCGCGCTCAACGATGACGCGACTCGTGGCGGTGCAGGCTTGGCCGGTGAGACCAAATCCCGCCCGAACGACCAAGGTAGCCGCGAGGTCGAGATCCGCATCCGCCAGGACAATCGTCGGATTCTTGCCCCCCATTTCCATCTGCGCCCGTGCCATCCGTTGTGCCAGCTGCTGATAGATGACGTGACCCACCCCGTACGATCCGGTGAAGGAGAGGGCCGCCACGGACGGGTGAGTGGCGATCTCGCCTCCCACCGCGCGACCGTCTCCCATCACCACGTTAAAAACGCCCTTGGGGAGACCCGCCTCCTGCAACGCCTTAGCGAGTTCGCAGGCAAGCGCGGGGGCCTGTGACGCGGGTTTGAGTACCACTGCGTTTCCGCAGACCAGAGCCGGAGCGAGCTTCCAGGCAGGGATCGCGACCGGAAAGTTCCAGGGAGTGATAAGCCCCACCACACCGATCGGTTCACGGCGGGTGTAGAGGAGGTTGCCAGGAAGATCATGAGGAAGGGTGTGTCCCCCGAGCGTATAGCTCAGGCCGCCAAAGAATCGAAAGATATCGACCGCCCGCTGAACCTCTCCGGTTGCCTCCGCCAGGGTTTTTCCCTCCTCCCGAGTGAGCAGTTCCGCGAGCTCCGCCTTCCGGGATTCGAGGATCTGGGACACTTTGCTCAACACGCGACCGCGCGCTACCGGCGTTTGCGCAGCCCATCCTGGAAAAGCCGACTGGGCCGCAGCGATGGCCGACTGAGCCTCCGCTTTTCCACCTTGCGGGTAGGAAGCCACCGCCTCGCGTTGATCGGCTGGGTTGCGGGTTTCGAACGTCGAGTGTGATTGGGCGGGCACCCACTCTCCGGCAATGTGGTTCTGATACGTGCGCATGATTCAGTGTGGCGGATTGAACCCTCAACCGTCTGGGAAGGCGAGAATTCTCGGGACAATTGTCTCCCCACCCGGCCTTTGCTAGCGTCTCCACGCGATGCCTGATCATCCGCTCTATGAGCGACTCTTAAAGCTGCGTCAGCCCAGCTCTGACGCTGTGCTCGATTCCTTCCTCGATTACGCGGTGTCGCGCAATCTTACGCTCTACCCCGCGCAGGAAAACGCAGTGCTTGAGCTGTATGAGCGGAAGAATGTGGTTCTCAACACTCCCACCGGTTCCGGCAAGTCGCTCGTGGCCACCGCGCTTCACTTCCTCTCCATCGCGCAGGGACGTCGATCCATCTACACCTGTCCCATCAAGGCGTTGGTGAACGAGAAGTTCCTCGCGCTGTGTCAAGAATTCGGGCCCGACAACGTTGGCATGGCCACCGGGGATGCCACCGTCAATCGGGACGCCCCCATTCTCTGTTGCACTGCCGAGATCCTGGCAAATCTAGCACTTCGCCGCGGGCCGCACACTGGCTTCAGCGAAGTGATCATGGACGAGTTTCACTATTACTCGGATCGGGAACGCGGGGTGGCGTGGCAGGTTCCCTTGCTTACCATGCCCAATGCCAGGTTCCTATTGATGTCCGCGACGCTGGGCCAGACTGATTTCTTCGCCACGGAGCTGACCCGTCTCACCGGTGCGGAGACCACGGTGGTCAAGTCGTCCGATCGACCGGTTCCGTTGTCCTTCGACTACTCCGAGCTTCCGCTCGGTGAGGCGGTCGAACAGATGGTCACGACAGGGAGAGCGCCCGTCTACCTTGTCCATTTCACCCAGAACGACGCGGTCCAGAGCGCGCAGAACTTCATGAGCCTAAACTTCTGCTCCCGCGAAGAGAAGGCATCCATTGCTGCGGCCCTTCGAGGCACGCGATTCAGCAGTCCCTTCGGCAAGGATATCCAGCGCTATCTTAAGCACGGAGTCGGGGTTCATCATGCCGGATTGCTTCCCAAATACCGCATCCTGGTGGAGCAGCTGGCGCAGAAAGGTCTCCTGAAGATCATCTGCGGGACCGACACACTCGGAGTGGGAGTGAACGTGCCGATTCGGACCGTGCTATTCACCCAGCTCTGCAAGTTCGACGGCCAGAAGACCGGAATTCTAAGCGCTCGCGATTTTCATCAGATCGCGGGACGGGCGGGCCGACGCGGATTCGATACGCAGGGTTGGGTGGTGGCTCAGGCCCCTGAGCACGTGATCGACAATCTTCGTCTCACGCAGAAATCCGAGCGCGACGGAAAGAAGAATTTCGTTAAGCGCAAACCGCCCGAACATAATTTCGTGGCTTGGAACAAGGAGACATTTGCCAGGCTGATGCAGGCCGCTCCCGAGCCGCTGATCTCCCGCTTTCAGGTGACACACGGGATGTTGCTGAACGTGCTGAGCCGCGAGAACGAGGATGGTTGTCGCGCGATGCAGCGATTGATTCGCGATTCACATGAGTCCGATCGCGCCAAGCTCGCTCATCGTTCGCGAGGCTGGCAGCTCTTCCGATCGCTGGTGGAACGCGGCATCATCGAGCTGGAATCCGGTGGAGAAGGCCGTCGGAAACGTCTTCGATTGAATGTCGCCTTGCAGGAAGATTTCTCACTGAACGAAGCCCTTTCGCTCTACCTGCTTGACACCCTCAAGCTGGTCGACCCCGTGAGTCCTGAGTATCCGATGGTGGTCCTCACCTTGGTGGAATCTATCTTGGAAAACCCTGAGATCGTGTTGCGCAAACAACTCGACAGGGTGAAGACCGCCAAGATGGCCGAGTTGAAGATGGAAGGAGTGCCATTCGAGGAGCGGATCGCAAAGCTAGAAGAGCTCGAATATCCCAAGCCAAATCGAGAGTTCGTCTACAGCACCTTCAACGAGTTTGCCGCCAAGCATCCCTGGGTGGGGCAGGAGAACATCCGACCCAAGAGCATCGCCCGGGAAATGTATGAAAGATTCCGGTCCTTCAACGACTACGTGAAGGACTACGAGCTCAATCGAGCAGAGGGCGTCCTTCTGAGACATCTCAGCAGCGTGTACCGAACCCTGGCGCAAACCGTTCCTGACGCCGCAAAAACCGAAGCGCTGAAAGAAGTGGAGCTCTATTTCGCAACCCTGCTGAAGCAGGTGGATTCCAGTTTGTTGGACGAGTGGGAACGCTTGCGAAACCCGGACGCGATTCCGGAGTCACGGGAGATCTCCGCAACGACGAGTCCCGGTAGCGCAGCTGCCGCAGTCACGCGACCCGACCTCACCCGGGATCCACAACAGTTTACGCGCCAGCTCCGTCAGCCGATCTTTGGTTTTTTGGGTGCCCTCATCTCTCAGGACTTCGAGGGAGCGATCGACTGGCTTGATACTCCGAACCGCGAGGACGGCACGCCTTGGAGTGAGCGCGATCTGAAGGCTATAGTGGAAACTTATTACAAAGATCATGAGCGCATCTCACTGGACGCGAACGCTCGAAATCTTCGATTTACGCTAGCCACGGTTGTCGAAGATCGACGCTCATGGACGGTGCAGCAGGTGTTGGTGGATCCGGACGAGCACAACGATTGGATCGCCTCCTTCCGCATCGATCTCGAAGC
>JAYTTC010000606.1:0-4140 GCA_043745255.1 Verrucomicrobiales bacterium | reverse complement strand
TCACTGCGGCGCGCTACGGGTCATCGCGCTTGAGCGCCGGGGATACGCTCACAGATGAAGCTGGGGTTCAGTGGGTGCTGGACCGCGAGCTTCTGATCCGGGGATTTCGTGTCAGTCGAAGCCCTGGTCTCCGCGGATCCAGAATAGATCCTCGCGTACTGGTTCTGGAAGCTGAGGCAGTCGCACGACGCATGCTCGAATACCGAGCGGAAGCACTGCCTCCACCATCGCCGCGATCTGCTCGGGCACCTGGTCGGAGCAAAGGTAGTAAACACACGGGTAAACATCCGAAAACGTCGAGAACGAATCGCTCAGGGTCTCGTTTACAGTCAAAGCCTCGTCGGGAGTCAGGGCGCGTTCCAGGCAAAGGAAGTAAGGGCGGATCGGCATTCGCCAAACCCATACCACAGCGAAAGCAAGGAGGTCACCATGATTAAGAAACTGCGCAGGCATTTCGACGGTAAAACCGCCGATGGGATTATGAACCAAGCGAATTTCTTTTCGGGCTTGGCGATGGTCATCTCGGGCGTGGCGATAGTCCTGTCGGTGGCGTTGTCGACATGGGAGCGGGAGACAAAGGAGGCACAGAGGCGGGATGCGGAGCGTCGTTCTGTTGCACCTGCGGTGTTGCCGCCGACTTCAGCCACCCAACCAGTGGAGGAGCCAAAGTTACCCCCAATGCAACCGCAGACACCAAGGTAGCCACTATGCTCCAACATCGCGCACTCTTAGCATACTTCTCGGTGAGCCCAATCTGCATTAAGTGCACGATGGTAGCTGCCCGCCGCTTGTTCCGCTCCTGGTTCTCCTCGCTGACAATATCCACCTCACAGGTCGTGAGGAGATGGCGGCCCAGCTCCTCGCGAGCGGCAGTCAGTATGCGGCCGGTGGCAAACTCCTTGTTCAACACGTCGTGTGGTTTGATCCAATCAGATTTCAGCATGACACCCAGGTAACACATGATCTCTCAAATCTTCATTGAAAACGTGATCGGCGGATTCGTTGGCACAGCTCTGGGCGGCCTGGTCCTCATGGTCACCTCCTGGACGGCCGAGCAGCTGCACCAAAGGCGTCAGCGGAGTCTTTACCTCGCGAGGGCTGCAAGGCATCGCCTGGGGCAACAGCAGGCCTCGAGCATCCTGAAACCGACGCCTGAGTTCACCTATGCGATTCACCCGGGAAGGAATTGAGGCGGGGTCTCGTAAAACCACATGACACCACTCCTCCATATGCAAACTCCCGCCGGCGCGCGTTGCCGAGTCCTTGTCCACGCGCTCGGACTATCAATACTCAACATTGAACAGCTCTGTGCCAGGGGGAACGACTGCCTGCTGCACGCTGTGTGCGATCCCGGTTTCATGGGCAGTCACCGCGCTCTTGATGGAAAGCTGGTCGAGAAACTTGAACTGCTCGAATTGCTCGTCGGACATATGCGTTCGGAGCTTCAAGAGCTCCATGAATCTCGTTCGAGATCCCTCCAACCCGGCGCTGATGTCAGCCGCTTGGTGGCGGTTTGTGACGGGCATGGGTTGGGTGAAAAAGATGTCATGAACAAGGAATGTGGCGTCCGGGTTAGTCACGCGGACATCGGCAGCGAGATAGACCGCCAAGGCGATCGAGTCTACGACCCCGATGTTGTGGATCGTCACCGTCATGGGGAGGGAGCGGATGAATCCATATAGTGCCAGGCCTTCATCAACGTTACCCCCACTGCTCGACATGAAGATGCTGATGTTTGGGACCTTGATATTAACAGCGAGGCACAACGCGCTACGCAACCGTGTGGTGGCCGGATGAGTGATCGGGCCACAGAAGTAAATAACAGTGGGTTTAGGAGCGGGCGGCGCGGGAGTTTCCATAGGCGTTTAGGGCGGACCGTAACGAGCAGAGTTCTTCACGACAAGTAAACAACGAAATCCAGAGCATGAAAACCATCGTCCTCTACCACTCGGCTGACTTCGACGGGATCCTCTCGCGGGAGGTGTGCCGCTCCTGGCTGACCTCGAAACACGATGAGGTCGACTACATCGGCTGGGACTACGGCCAACCGGTGCCGGACGTGGGGGCTTACTCCCTCATCTATATGGTCGATATCTGTATCGACGCTCTGATGACCCAGGAGAACCGAACGCGTCTCATCTGGATCGATCACCATAAGACGGCGATCGAGAAGCACGGCGTGGCCTGGACGGGTGTGCGACTGGATGGCGTGGCCGCGTGCCGACTCTGCTGGCATTGGTTCTCTGAGTACCTCGATCACTGCACGCTATGGGTATGCGGGAGCTTGGATCCAAGATTCCCCTCTTTGGAGGACTTCAAGGCACGCCGCGTCAATGAGCCTCCTTTGGTGCGGCTGGCAGGTGAATACGACGTCTGGGACAAGAGGGATCCGAGCGCGGATGTGCTGCAGTACGGCCTGCGCTCCATCCCGATCGAGTCCAGAGAGGCAGAGCTGAGTTTCTACTTCGAGATGTGGCGTGAGGGACGGGTTGAGAGCTGTGAGGATCTGCTGGTCGTGCTGCTGGATCGCGGGAGCATCGCCAAAGTCTACGGCGAGGAACTTGACCGAGCGACTAGCAGGCGGTCGCACCCTCTCCAGTGGCGCGGTCTGCGGTGGAGGGTGATCAACACCGCGGTCGGCAACAGCAAGACTTTCGGTGCCGAAGTCGGCCCTGGCATCGACGCTCTGATGATGTGGCGGTGGGACGGTCTCCGGGCCACCGTGAGCCTCTACGGATGCGCCCACCGTCCCGATTTGGATTTATCGACGATTGCCCGTGAGCTCGGTGGTGGAGGTCACCGCCAGGCCTGCGGGTTCCAGCTCGGCTCGCTCGAGCTGATGCAGCGTGTCCTCGAAGGAGATGACCTCAAAGACCCAACCCAAGCTAACTGATGAAAGCCCAATCCATGATCCGATCTCTAATCCTCGCACTACTCTGCCTCTGCCCGCTACTGAGTCACGCGACCTACTACATCGTGGCAACGAATGGAACGGCCGCGAATGCGGGTAACGATACTCATCCCTGGGACCTGCAGCGGGCGATGACGAACACGACATTCGCAGATGGTGACATCGTACTGATTCGTCGCGGTGTGCACCGCGGTCCTCTCACGGACGGGCGCACTAATCTGTTCACGTTCGATGCTCGAGGAACCACCAACGGGACGGTGAATTGGCAGGCGTATCATGGTGAACGAGCGATCATCGACTCGTGCTGGATCTACATAAAGAGCACCTATCAGGGGAAACACCTCTTCCACGATCTGGAATGGACCACTCTCTATAAGACGAATCACTTCACGGATCCGAGTCGAGGCACGCCCTACGACCGTTGGCAACTCTGGGATGGTTCGGCCTTTCTTGGCGATTTCCAGTTCTTCAATAATATTATTTACAACGCAGCTCAACCGTTCGGAAACATCGCCAAGGGAGTGCGAGGAAACCTGATGACCTACTGCGGGGCCACGACCTACGAGCATGGGTTTTACGGCGGTGGAGGTGCGACCAACGATATGACCGGCAACATCATCTACTGCCAGGGCGGAGAAGCAATCAAATGGGCCGCAAACGACGGCACAAGCTACGTATGCATTTCGAGCAATGTCATCATCAACTCCGGCACGCTTGCAAGCGTCACGAACATCAATGATGGCGGTTCTTACGCTCTCATAACCTCGACGGGCGGCACTAACTACGCGACGGCTGCGCACCATTACTGGATCCAGGACAATGTGATGGTCCTCAATCCTGGACAGGCCCGCATGACCACCAGAAATCCACTGAACCACATCAGCAATTTAACCCCTAACTTCAATGACGTGGTCTACTCCGAAAATTACCTAGAAGGTCCGGATATCCCTATCTGGGCCTTCGGGAATGGAGGTGGAGCCATACGGCAGTCAAGCAACATGGTGGTGCTCAACAATACGTTTGCGATCAACAATGCGGGGACCGCGGTCGACGACCCGATCCTCAAAATATTCAGCTCTCAAACCACGGGTCCTTGGACGGTCAACTCGAACAAATATTACAACGCGGGAGGCTCCACCGTAGCGTGGCAATATCCGGATGGTAATCCCTACACCACTCTCGCGAGCTGGCAATCAGGCACGGGCTTCGACCTGAACAGTTCGTTCACC
>JAYTTC010000605.1:0-4147 GCA_043745255.1 Verrucomicrobiales bacterium | reverse complement strand
CCGCCTTTTGCGATGTTCCGTAGTCGATCACTAACGCTAGGTGACCAGTTCTACTCCACCGCCACGAAGCTGGAATACTGTGTGGAGATTTCCGCACTGAGAGCGGTGGCACGCTCTTAGGAAGCCGAACGCCTTGCTCCTTCGCAAGGTAAGGTCGCTCCTGTTCCAGCCGAGCGACCAAGTTGTCGGCCGCTTCATCGCCGGGATCTTGAGGGACAAGCTTACCTTGGACAGCGAGGGTGAGGATAGTTTTGCGGAGGTCGGCGGGGGAGATCGTGTAGGACTTGTGGAAAAGGAGGTTGAGGTTCGACGGGGTCGGGGCTTCGGAAAACCGGGCGAGCGCGGCGCGGGAGACTGCCGCATGCCGCTTCTCCCGCTCCTCCTGCTGTGCCTCCAACCGATCACACAACGCCATCAACTCATCCACCTTCGCCACGATGCGTTTCTGCTCGGCGGGGGGCGGCAAGGGGAATGGAGACTTCGCGAAGTAATCACGGGGCAATCGTTTCTGGCCCGCCGACCCGGTCATACGAGGTTCACCACGCGCGATAAACCCCCGCGATTTTACAAAGATCAGCACGAACTCGGGGAGAATAATGTCCGTGTTTCGACGAAACACGTGAAGCTCGGTCGTACCCGTACCCAGCCCATTCAACAACCCACGCATTACTCCCGACTTTCCATTCTCAAAGCACGGGGTGATCTTGGCGACGACTACATCGCCGTCCGCGAAGTGGGTGAATCCAGTCTTAACCTCGCTCCACGTGCGCTCCTCAGAAGCCGGGCGAATACCATAGGCCGAGGAGATCAGCGCCATTGGCACGAAGGAAACACGTGTGCAGTCATCCGCATCGTTTCGAACTCGAGTCGTCCCCAAGTCATCCAGACTCACCCAACGCCAAGCGTTCGGCAATCGAAAGGGTGGTTCGAATGACATCTCGGAATCTCGGCCACGCCCCTCCGATCGACTGCAAAACTCTCGCCAAGCGGGATCGTCCTGGTCGGCAGCGTGGCGTTCGCTGATCGCGCCGCTAACGGCAAGTTCCAACACCAACTCTCGCATCTTCGCCACCGCGTCGGGCGCATCGGCGAACATCTCGAACTTTTCAAAAAAGGTTTCCAGCTTCATTTAGGAGTCCCGACGGTAATCTGAAATTCCCGTTTGCTTTCGATCAGTTGGTGGGGCACTTTGCCCTTGGGTCTGCGGTGTCTGAACGTCGGCTTCATGCCGTCGGAGGGTAACCTCCTTAGGACACAGGCGGGCCTATTTTATTTTCTGCGGTGAGCGGCCTTCTCGGAGTGTAGTAGTTCCGACTACCTTCGTAATTCTCCGCATCGTAGAGATCCACCACCAGGGAGATACGATCGCGGACGAAATCGTAGAAGCGCGTGTCGCCCCGCTCGAAAACGCGCTGCACGGTCCAGCCAAGGTAATCCGGCACGCAGAGCAGTGGTTCAGTGCGCGGGTTTTGAACATTGAACACGACTTCCGACGAAATCGTTGCCGCATCCTGTCTCTTGATGAAGCGCTCGCGCGCCCTGTTCATGGCAAGTTCTAAAACATGGTTCCGGGTGGTTTTGCCGCGTTCAGCGATGTTGATTACGAGCCGTCGGCCAAGCTTGAGTTTATTCTTCAGCAAGTGAGAGAGCAGATCGGCGTAAAACTCCGAGTCTCTGCCATTGTGCTTGCGGGCGAAAAGCGCCGGGATTTTTCGGCCCATGACCATCTCGAGCGAGCAATCCGCGTCACGGATCCACTTGAACAACCGTTCGCGGACTTCCGGCGGATCATCCTTGGCGTGAAAGTAGAAGCCTCCGGACTGGATACGCTTGGCGACGCTGGGGATGCCATTGAGATACTCGTCCGTCTCGACCGAGCGGCAGAGTTGCTCGACGTGCACCCGCACCTCGGAAACCGGAGCGGCAAATTTGACCATCCCCAGTCCAAAGCAGAGCGACACCCCGTCCTGACCGAGGATTGGCACCCTTCCCTTGCCGAAAAAGGTAGTGTCGCCGACTTCGTCCAGAAAGCGGTGAGATTTTTCCAATCGCGTCGGGGTTTCGTCGCTCATACGAGAAGAATGAAGAACGAGCGATGCCTTGCACGACACGCGCTTTGCGTAGCCGAAGGCGACCCATGAAACCTCAGTTGAACAGAAACCAAATCGGGCAGGATCATCGCGAAAGAGCCTCCACCAACTGCGCCTTCAACTTGTCGCGGGTCTCGGCGATCTGCGCCAGGAGTTTTTCGTATTCAGGCAGCAGATGCTCGATGTCCCCGGGCCCCGTATCGGGGTTGTGCGGGTTCTTGAGGTCGAGGTTGAAGCTGCCCGCCTTGATCTGCTCGAGCGAGACGCGCCAGGCCTGCTCGCTCTCCACCCGCGTCTTGAATCCGTTGGACTCCTTTCCCCACCACTTGCGCTCCACTTCGAACTCCTCGATTCGGATCGGTTTGCCCTTGTTGTAACTCTTCGCCCCGGTCGGATAGGGATGCTCGTAATACCAGACCTCCTTCGTCGGCGTCCCTTTGGTGAAAAAGAGCAGGTTGGTGCGGATGCCCGTGTAGGGATTGAACACACCGTTCGGCAGCCGGACGATGGTGTGGAGATTACACTCGGTGAGTAGGGCCTCCTTGATGCGGGTTTTGACGCCTTCGCCGAAGAGAGTGCCGTCGGGCAGCACCAACCCTGCCCGACCGCCGGGCTTCAGGATCTTCATGAGGAGGACCAGGAACAGATCGGCGGTCTCGCGGGTGCGGAACTCCGCGGGGTAGTTGGATTCTATGCCGTTGATCTTGTTGATGACCTGCCGCATCAACGTCCCGTTCTTCATGTAGTTGTTGGCATCCTCGAATGCCATGCGGACCAGACCGGCAATCTTATCCGCACCGCCCGTCAGCGCCTTGAGTTTCGGGAGCATCAGCAGCGCTGCCCCGATGGCACTCGTCCACAACGATCAGATCGAAGAAGTTGGGAGAGAATTGTTGGTAGATGTTCTGGTCCTCGTCGGTTCCAGTCACTGCCTGATAAAGCGAGAGGTAGATCTCGAATGCTTTGTTGACGGTACGATCTGTGATCTTGGTCATGGCCTGACCAAACGGTTTGAAATCGTTGATCTTCGTCTGATCCGCGAGGATGTTCCGATCTACGAGAAACAAGATCCGTTTTTTGACCCCTGCTTTCCAGAGACGCCAGATGATCTGAAAGGCGGTGTAGGTCTTCCCGGTACCGGTGGCCATGACCAGGAGGATCCTCTTTTCCCCTTTAGCGATGGCCTCCACGGTTCGGTTGATCGCCACGATTTGGTAGTAGCGCGGAGCCTTGGGAGTTCCGTCGTGGTAGTAATCCTGCGTCGCGATCGCCTGCTGATTCGGTGTGAGGCCCTTGGCGCGGGAGAAACGGGCCCAGAGCTCCTCGGGGCCGGGAAACTTGTCGAGCGGGAGCTCACGTTCCACAATGCTGGCCCCCGTGCGATCATGCTCGAGGAACGCGTCGCCATTGCAGCTATAAGCGAACGGGACATCCAGAATCTCGGCATACTCCAGGGCCTGCTGCATGCCCGCGCCGACACTGTGGGTGTTATCCTTGGCCTCGACCACCGCGATGGGAAGGTTGGGCTTGTACGAAAGGACGTAGTCGACCTTCTTGGCTTCCCCGCGAGACACGGTCTTGCCCCGGACGATGACCCGACCTCGGGTGATGTACTGCTCCTCCCGGATCTGCGTCATGACATCCCACTTCGTCCCACCCTCTCCCGCGATGGCGGGGGTGATGAACTTTGTGCGGATATCCGCCTCGGTGAGCTCTTTTTTGTTCATTCGTCACGCGGCGCAACCTGTTCAGTTCCCTGGAACCAAGAACAGGTGACACCTCCAACTCGTTCATCTGCCATCAGCGGAGCCAATCCTCGAATCACCTATCAGTCAGAAAGTTCCGCCCTGCAGGTGCAGCCTACGCAGCCTCCCCCCACCCTGCCAACGCGAAAGAATCGGTTAAGGGAAAGTTGAAGACCGTTTATGCAATCCATTCCTTGGGGAAGGAGCAGACAGCCCAGCCAGACATGGCCCGATCAAAAGAGCTGGAGACTTCGAATGGATGCACCTATCGTCCGCGCCCGAGCAGCACTTTGCTCCCATAGCTCAAATGGA
>JAYTTC010000604.1:0-4153 GCA_043745255.1 Verrucomicrobiales bacterium | reverse complement strand
ACGCCCTCGGAAGCCGTAGAGAGCTCGGGAAGCACGACCGGCTCCGGAACCATGCCAGGCTCCAGCCTGCATCCAACCGACTTTGTCGGTGGCCGTGGCCCACATCACCGGATCAGTTGCTCAAGAGTTGCTTGTCCGAAACGACTACCTGGCAACCGAGAACAGGATCCTTCGAGATCAGGCTTAAGGGCGTTTACGCCTGAGTGATGCGGAGCGCCTTTCTCTTGCTGTAATCGGTAAGCGCCCGGGACGAAAAGCTCTGGACGATCTCGCACAGATCGTCCGGCCCGAGACCATTCTCGCATGGCATCGGAGGCTCGTGCCCAAGAAGTTTGATGCTTCTTCAAAACGAGCTTCCGAATGTCGCCCTCCCATGCTCGCATCTCTGGAAGAACTCGTCTTGCAGATGGGCCGCGAGAATCAGAGTTGGGGGTATCGACGGATTGTCGGAGCGCTTCGCGACCTAGGAAACGAAGTCAGCCATCAGACAGTCGCCAACGTTTTGAAGAGCCACGAGGTAGCGCCCGCTCCCGAACGAAAAAAGAGGACCCCTTGGCGGGAGTTTATCCGATCCCATACCAAAGTCTTGGCCGCGGTCGCTTTCCTCGCCGCCGGGGACCGGATCGGCGAGTCATCGGGAAAGATTTGCACCCGCGAGCCCCTCGGCGGGTTGTTGAAATTCTGCTACCGCGAGGCCGCATGAGTTTTTTGACCCTACGAAATCTCGATGGCGATGCGGCTAACTCGGATCTGGTAGGAGACTTTTCGAAACTGTTGGACCAGCGGAATCTCCCTTTCGTCGACAACCCTGGCCGAAGCCTTAGCGTATATCGCCGCGCGATGCTCGATATGTTTATCTCTACGGACATGCGGGACGAACCAGAGGGTTACATACATGGTATGTAGGGGCTAGCGCCCATCACGATTAACTTTCACGGCTTAACCGCCGCACCACTGGCTCCCAACGTGTCGTCGGCTACCGCCCGACTTGACGCTTTCTCCCTGCGGGCTAGCCGGGTAAAGGACACCTAGCCGTTGTCCTTTACCAAAAATCGTCAAGTCGGCCGCCATGCGCCGACACGTTGGGGACTGGTTTTAAGATGAGGGCTATCGCCCAACGACCGATACCCACTATCGTGACCAGTTCGCCTTGAAGGCGGAGGACGACTGGCATCCAACGACCGTGCGCAGAATCCCGTCAAGCGACGGCATGTTGCGCCACGCGAGGAGAAAGCGCCGCCTGGCTAGGCGGTTTTGAAAAACAGCCGCGCCGAATGGCGCGTCCTTTCGCGGGCCTGCTGTTAGAATGGGAGCAACCTTCGGATTCCAGAATCAGCCGCCATTATCCCGCAGGCGAGCGCCCAGCACTACTGCCAGCGGCAAACTACCGGCAGATCCACCACCAGCCGGATTTCCCGGCAGTCGGAGTGGCGGCTGATTCTGGAATCATGAATGAACCACACATCACAATCGGCGAACGGCACGGCTGGGGGGATTCGCAGCCCTTTGGCATTGCTGCGGTTGACGAGCGTCAGCACATCTACATCATCGGCAAAACAGGATCCGGAAAAACGACGTTGCTCCGGAATCTGATTCTTCAACACATCGCACTGGGTCACGGTGTTGGTGTCATTGACCCGCACGGAGACCTGGCTGAAGAAATACTGAGCCACGTTCCCTCAGCCCGCGCGGATCATCTGGTCTATTTCAATCCGGGTGACCTGGAATTCCCCATCGGACTGAACATGATCGCCAATGTGACACCGGATGCTCGACATCTTGTCGCTTCCGGTGTGGTAACCGCGTTCAAGGCCATTTGGCGTGATTCCTGGGGGCCACGGCTGGAATACATTCTCTACAATGCCGTGTCCGCGTTGCTCGAGTGTCAGAATCAGAGTCTCTTGGGTGTAAACCGACTTTTGATTGACGATGAGTATCGGGAAAAGGTCATCGGGCAAGTCAAAGACCCGTTCCTTCGGGCGTTTTGGGTCGAGGAATATGCAAACTACGACGAGCGTTTCAAACGTGAGGCAATCGCACCCATTCAAAACAAAATCGGACAGTTCTTTTTGAATCCGGTGATTCGTAACATCCTTGGCCAGGTAAAAAAGAAAGTGGATATTCCCTTCGTGATGGACAACGGACGTTTGTTCATCGCCAATCTATCCAAGGGTCAACTCGGACACGACAAAGCCAATTTACTCGGCTCACTTTTGGTGACACAGTTCCAACTTGCCGCGATGGCGCGATCAAACCGACCCGAATCTGAACGACGCGACTTTTATTTGTTCATCGACGAATTTCAAAACTTTTCCACGGATGCCTTTGCTTCGATCTTGGCGGAGGCTCGCAAGTATCGCCTGTGTCTCACGCTCTCGCATCAATACATTGACCAGCTTTCACTTCCGATTCGTCAGGCAGTATTCGGGAACGTTGGAACGTTCATCACGTTTCGTATCGGCCACACGGACGCCGAGGTGATGGCCAAAGAGTTCGGCAATACCATCCCCGCCATCGCCCTTGCCGATCTTGAGCGGTATCAGGCCGTCGTAAAGCTGCTTGTGGATAGTTCCAACCTCGAGCCGTTCCGGGCGCAGATGCTGCCGCCACTTGGAGATCGGACTGGTCGGAAAGACAAGCTGATTACCCTGTCTCGCGAACGCTACGCAATGCCCCGCGCTTCAATTGAGAACAAATTGAACCGGTGGATGGCAAGACTTCCACCGCTGGAAGACGAATCGTAGATTCGCCAGGATCGGCAAATCCACCTACCTCCATAGTTTCCGTCATCCGGAGCAATCTGCAAGGATGCCAAGCATCCGCTCCCCTCGTTTCAAACGGGCTTCCACGGTTGTCCCGATACACCTTACAAACCGCGATCGCGAGATTATTCAACTCGTTCATCGTCACAGATTCGCACGCTCTCACCAAATCGTTGCCTTGATTGGCGGCAGCCATCAACAGATCTTGCGCCGACTCCAATTGCTCTACCATCACGGCTATTTAGAGCGCCCTCGCGCCCAACTCGAATACTACGAACGCGGCGGCGCGCGCCCGATGATCTACGGTTTGGGCAGCAAAGGTGCACTTCTTTTGGAGCGGGATCGTGGCGTTGTCATTCCTTGGAGCGGAAAAGGTCGCGGTATTGGTCAAATGTTCTTGGAGCACGCAATTCTGATTACCGACGTCATGGTCTCTATCGAACTCGCTTGCCGTAAACACGATCGAGTTCGATTGCTTTATGAAGATCACCTTGAGCATCCATCCAAGCGGAGTCAGCTCCAGTGGCAGGTAAGGGTTCAGGATCGCGGTGCAACCCTGAGCGTCGTTCCCGACCGTGTGTTTGCATTGGAACATAAAGACCAGACCGGCCAGCTGCAGCGAGTGCATTTCTTCCTTGAGGCCGATCGTGGCACCATGCCGATTGTGAGAAGCGGATTAAATCAGACGTCCTTTTTGCGCAAGCTTCTCGCCTATGAAGCGACCTGGACTCAGAAAGTTCATCAACGGAAACTTGGCATCCATCGTTTCCGAGTGCTGACAGTCACAACGAATGCCTTGCGTGTGTCCTCGCTACTTGAGGCTTGCTCCCGTTTGAAGCGTGGCCACGGGCTATTTTTGTTTGCTGACCGGACCGTCTTGGAGAAGGACCCCTTCTCCCCTGTCTGGCAGTGCGGAAAAGGTGCCAAGCTCTCGCCTCTCCTGGACCTGCCAGACTTGGCAATTAACCCTCCCTACTGATTCCTCCGGTGAAGGATAGAATTCGAGACGGATGCGGTGCGACTTTCGCGAACCGCGATAGTTCTAAAACACCCCCCACGAGTAATCCTATGCCAAAATCATCGTTCGTTGACTTCAAGGCCGTCAAAGCGGCCGTCACCATGGAGCAAGTGCTCGAACACTACGGCCTGATGGACACCTTCAGGCGTGGCACGGACAGTTTGAGCGGTCCATGCCCGATTCACGGAGGCAGCAACCCGAGCCAATTTCGGGTGAGTATCAGTAAAAACATCTGGAATTGTTTCAGCGAGTGCAAGGGCGGTGGCAATGTCCTCGACTTCATCGCGAGAATGGACGACTTGACCATTCACGCAGCCGCACTGAGGGCAATTCAATGGTTCAACCTCAATTCGGAAGCGATGTGGGTCCAAGG
>JAYTTC010000603.1:0-4164 GCA_043745255.1 Verrucomicrobiales bacterium | reverse complement strand
GCGTGGCGAGATGGAAAATTCATCGCCAGTTCTCCGCAAAGCAGGCGGTTTGATCGGTGACCCCGCGTCGCGAGTGCTCGAGCGTACACAGCGCGACGAACAGCCTCCCCTTTAGAGACTCCTCAGGCCCGAGCGAGAGTGTCCACCCCATGTGCTGTGGCAAGCGTCCCATTCGAGTGAAGCTCCTGTGGCCGTTCATGGGAACAACCTAGCTTAGGGAACCCGTGACGTGCGAGTGGCCATAAGGCCCGTAGCCCATAACCCAACGACGCGATCGACTGATCTTTCGGCGTTTTGGGATCCATCCCGCAGCTCTAGTGCCTGCGCGTCACACGCCGGATGCAGCTCAGCTTTTCCGAGAAGGCCCTGAAGCCTGCAGCGAGATTCTCAGCTGTTTGAGCACTTCCGCCGTCTTGTAGTGACGCTTGAGGCCTAGTTCACTCAACATGCCTGCCGGAACGCGTGAGACAAATTCCGGAAAACATCGCTCCACTCGATCACGAATCATCTTCTGTCCGCTCTTGGACGCCCAGAATTCCTCCTCTACTTTGCTGAGAGCGATTCCGGCTTCTTCTGGCGACATGTTCTCGCGCTTGGCCAACATCCATACGAGTTCTTTGTCTCCTGGCATGCAGACCGGAAAGGGCACGAACTTCAGCGTGATCTCCTGCTCCTCGCTTTCGTCGATCTTCGCGTTGGGGTTCACTTTGACTTCCCCTTGAAATTGGGCGCCCCCGGCTAGCGTAATCTCGACCGACAGACTCTTCCCCTTACGATTCGGCTTTACGGTCATCTCTGCGTCACTGAAGGCTGCGGCGAACTGGAGTCTCACCCCCTCCACGCTCTTAGGTTCAAGGTCCGGGAGCTCGACCTTATTGCAGAACTTCTCGAAAGCCTTGCTCCGAGACTTAACCTTCAATTCGAACTCAACCGCTTGATAAATTTTTCCGGCGAGCTTGGGGTCATGAGTCGCCTTGGGAAGCACGCGTTTTAATAGCTCCAACAGCTCCTTCTCGGTCACCTGGCTTGATTCGTTTTTCATAACTCAAAAAATTGGGGCGGAGTGTTCGCAGAAGTCGGGGTCGAGCGCAATGCCCAAGCTCAGAAGATCGAAATCGTTCAAGCGTTTTACAAGTTCGACAGCGTGTCTCTTCCCGCGAGCAAGCCCGTCGCCGTGGAAAAGCATCTACTACCGCTCGCACTCGACGAAGAATCCAAGATCCTTCAACCGGATTTACGCCGACACACGAAGACCCCTTCCTCGCCCGAAATGTTGGACCAGTGCTCCTGCACCGTCGTTCCGTGTGATTTGAGCAGTGCCGAGAGGCGCTCCGGGGTATGACGATAGGAAAAGAACAAGCGAAACGTCTCGCCGGAGGCAAAATCGTAATCCGATCCTCCGTAGCGCAGCTGGAAAGCCTTCACGAATGTGACGACGGATTCAATGCGAAGCAGGCCACTGCCCTCCTGACAGGCTGCGATCGAAAAGTCCATTCTGCCGTCCTGTTTATCCATCCCAAGGTCTAACAGAACCGACCAGAGCCAGTCTCGTGTCAGCTCATTGTCATAGAGCGGTAGCACCCGATCCACGCCCGCTTGATAGTCGGCCCCTGGAGCGAGGTTCGCACTCAGGATCAGTAAATCCGCCGGCCGAATCAGACTCGCTAGCTGGGGCAGTACCGAGCTTGGGACAAAGTTGGGCAGCATCCCAAAGAAGCACACGATGCGACGGTCCGACTTGCCCAAAGCGGTCGAGAGAGCGGCGGCCCAATCCTCCACTTCCGCGAGGTCGACAACCAGGGGAACGATATCCTCGGGCGCAAGACCGATCTCGAGCGCAGAAGTCCGCGCCACCAACGCCAGACCTGGGCTGACATCCACGGGAACGTAGCGCAATCGGACTCCGGGATTCACCGCCGCGATTCGTCTCAAGAACTGAGTATCTTTTTGTCCGCCGCCACACCCAAGGCTCACCACTTCCACTATCGGAGCCAGCGCCAGCTGGGCAGCGCAGTGCACGAACGCGGATTCATAAATCCGGAAGCAATCGGGGTCTGTGCGAGCCGGTGACAGCGCCTCATGCAGGCGCAACCAGCGAAGGGTTTGCTTGGGAGTGTCGTAGTGAAATTTATGGTTCATCTCCCGCGACCGGAGAGACTCCCGAAGTGATGCCTCGACGGCATGAGGAAATTGACTCGGATGAATCAATACGCTCACCGGGGGAGTGCAGGCATGCGGCATCATTTCCAGGCAGAGGGATCAGAATGATGCCTGGCCACCCAGGATCGTGGACACTCCTGTGGAGGAGCTTCCCTGAATTTGGAAACCAATTCCGAACTTGGTTGGCTCGGTCGCTTTTTTGACATTGTCCACTCCGGTCTTCAGCTTGCCGACATCTCCCATGATCGCGTCCTTGTTGGCGGAGTAGTAATCGATGGGAGATCCGTGGAAGTTGGCGGCATACCCGGCCAGATTGCGACCCGATCCTTCGGCATCAATGATGGAAGTGTGAAAAGAATCCGAGAGCGCAAAGGGGGCCAGAGGCGCTCCATAGCTCACGCTCCCCGAGAAGCTTTTGTCGGTGGCCACATTCAACGAGAGGCTGAGCTTATCGTATTTTCCAGAGGCACCCGCCGAAAAGACTTGGGTCTTTGGGTTGTAGCCGAAGTTCATATTCAGCCAGGGTGTCGAGGGGCTGATCCCGATATTACCGCTCTTAAAGTCGGCAGTGATGCGCACGCCTCCGTCCTTGGTCATTAATCCCGCGCCCGCCGAGAGATTGTAATTGAAGAGCACGTCCGCTTTGTAGTAGCCGAAATTATAGGCTGCCTTGACGGTTCCAGTGTCCGCCGACGCGCTTACTGGGCCCTTCGCAAAGGAAACGCTTGGAGCGGTGGGATCAATTTTCACGCCACCGCCCACCGCGATCGGGTCCATGCCGTCAGGATCGGTAAAGGTCATCGGACGGTTCTTGCAGTAGGCATAGGGATTCGCGTTCTGCGGATCGCTCAGCCAATCGGCTTTCACGGTGGTGATCAGCGGGTCCGTGGTCAGGAATCGAGCCCACGCACTGCTCAGATAGCGGCTTTCGAAATAGGAAAGTCCGGTTTCCGGATCCGTCTCCTTCTGGGAGAATCCGTAGGAGTCGCGCTTGCCACGCTTCAACGCATGATGGCGCTCCATACCGAAGGGATAGTAGCTCTTCTCCTCCACCACCCTGCCCGCCCCATCCGTCATCAGCGATGCTGAACCGAGATGGTCGGCGTGATAGTAGAGAACGGAATCCGAAGCTGAGGGGACATCCCAGGTCACGGGCTGGGGCCAGCGAATATAGGCCGCCTGCCCATGCCGCCAGGTCGGTTTTGAGTCGGTGAGCGAACTCAACCCGTCAGGGCCACTCGACCACGTCCTCCACGTCTGCGTCTCAGCGTCGAAGATCCAAATCGAGGAACCGTCCGGAACCCCAGTGGACGTCGTCCACGACTCAGGCACGGGAACATAATCCGGCCCCGCGCTCCAGTGGCCATCGAAGGAGTTCCCGCCCAAGCCGACGAGTGACCAGAGCCCCGCACTGGCGCTGTGCAACCAGAGAATCGAACCCCTCACAATCGGATCGCCCGTCAGCAACGGTGTGAAAAGCTGAGTGTTTGGATTCCATACCAATGCTCGGTCAGGCACCACCGTTCCCACACCCGGAGTCCACTGTGTCGTTACCTCGCATACCCATGAATTCCATCCAACGCGCAACGGGGCTCGCTGCACCCGGATCCCAGGTTTGAAGTCACCCGTGGCACGAGCCATTCGGTTATTCCCCAGCCAGGCGTACTTCACCGGCTGATTCCCATCCCGGAGTTCAAAATGCTGATCGATGTAGAGAACCACCCGTGCGGTTGAGATTCCGCCGATCTTCGTCCAGACCTGCTTCAGGATGCGACGATCCGCGTAGTCATAAACATAGTCCGCTCGCGTGTTCGCATCCTCGGCGGAGACCATCCGGTCCTTGAAGTCCCAGCTCAGAGCCATAGAGTCGATCGCAGTGACATTTCCGTTCGCGTCATAGGGAACGGCGACCTTCGCCCCCCCTGCACCCCCATGCGCTACTGCAGTCAGCGCATGAGGGCCCGCAGCATCCCCAGGCTGACGGGCCACTCTCGATCGGCGCCC
>JAYTTC010000602.1:0-4169 GCA_043745255.1 Verrucomicrobiales bacterium | reverse complement strand
GGTGGTCGGGCTTTGTTGGCATTTAGCATCCGTTCGGAAAATGGAGATGAGTGCCTGATCATCGAGCCCGCAATATCTCGTCACGTGCGGCGCTTGGGTTGCGGGTAACGGATCGCGGTCGAGCACTTGAATGCGGCGAATCGGACGCCGATGTTCTTTCGATGTCTCCGCCAAGGCGCTGTGTTCTCGCTCGAGTGTGTCCGGGTCCGAGCAGTCCGCGTCATGGATCGCACCTCAAATCATTCGAATGGGAGAGTTGTTCAAGGTCTCTGATGAACTTGAGCAAAGGGCAGGGTAGCACCTCGATTCCGTTTTAACATCAGAGCGTTCTTAAGGTGTTTTAACTTGTCTTGATTGAGCCGAGGTGCCTTAAAGTCCCAACTGTTCCCCGTGATCGATTCATCACTCATTCTAAGGATGATCCTTTAGAATCTGACACCTGCGGGATTTTGTCGGATGGGCTGAATTCCAGGGTGTCAATGTGGACCTAGGTCGGTTTGCTTCGTAACGCCTATGAGAACTTCCTCTCGCTTCTTTGCCGCCTGGCTGTGCCTCCTCCTTTCGCTGCTTTCGCTCATGGCTGCTCGGGGTGCGTCCGAGCAAGTCGTCGCGACCGCTTTTGGCTCCTCGGGGTCCGCACCCGACTACATCAATCTGTTCGAGCTCTTCAACAATGGGCTCTATTGGACGGAGGGGAGCGGTGGCTGCAGCCCGGAGTTTCGCAGCGAAAGTAAGATTGGCATCCTTGGCACGATTGCCGGCACGCCAAAGCGAATCCTTAGCGACTGCACGCTCACGCTGGACGGAACAACACGGGATGATGCCTATGCGTTCTTCACCCACAGCGGCCGGCTCTGGCGCAAGGCGATCAACAGTCTCCCTACCGACCCATCGCAGGAGATTCCAGCGGCTCCGTTCACACCGATCGGAAACACCATGCAGATGGGGGCGATGGCCACCTTCGGAGGCCGGGTATACTGGACCGACACCACAGGGACCTACTTCGATATTCTCAGCATGAAGGAGGATGGAACGGATTATAATTACGAGCTGTTGGGAACCGGATCGAAGATCGTCAAGCTTCAGGTGTCCTACTACTCCACCAGCGTGATTCTTTCGGACGCGCATCTGGCGTTTTTCATTCTCACCGATGGGGGAGTGCTCATGCGGTATGACATCGATCCCCGCGCGACGACCCTCACCACCCTCGCGACCGGGGTCACTGACTTTGTCCTACGGGATGAAAGCTCGTCCTCAGGTCTTTTCTTCACCCGCAGCACGGCGGTCTACGCGGTCACCGGGCTGCGTTTCCAGATTCAGCCCGCCACGCCCGCGGGAACGGTGGTGAGGATCAACGCCAGTTCAGGCAGTCAGCGAGTGATCCATACCGCATCCGGTCAGGCCCAGATCACCTCCATCACCGCGGATGTCAATGGGCTCTACATCGTTGAGCAACCGGTGGTGGGCTGCGGAGATCTGTTTGGTTGCCTCCTTTCGGGCTCGAACATGAAGCGGCAGACCAATCCGGCCCACAATGGAAACTCCGCCAATCCCTTCGATCTGATCGACGTCAGCGATGGAACGTTCTTTAATCTTCGCAGCGACACCCAGTGGCTTTATTTCATTGCCGGCACGCAAATTCGCCGCATCCGCACCGACTCGCCCGCTCTGCAAATCGACGTGCAGGCAGACAACCTCGAGGTCGTTCAAGCAATCCAGAACCTGAACAACGATGTTCGGCTGATCGCCAATAAGCCCACCTTCGCGCGCGGATATGCCCACCTCACTCTGAACACCACGGGAAAGTCCCCCTGGTTTCCGGGGGCCCAGCTACACGGATTCTTCAACGGATCCGAACTTCCGGATTCTCCCATCTCGCCGGTGAACCTGACCCCCGTGACGACCGAGAGCGATCTTGCCGTCAAGCGACCCGACATTCAGAAGAGCTTTCTATTCGAGCTTCCGAACTCTTGGGTGCAGGCAGGAAATCTTCGGCTCACGATGACGGTGGACGAAAGCCACACCCTCCCCGAGACCGTTGCAAATCCATTTTTGAACAACTCGGTGAGCACTCCCACTCTGACTCTCCTTCGGAAGGGGAGCCCGTGCCTGGTGTTTGTTCCGCTGTGGAACAGCTCGGGCGAATACAATCCGCTCGCTCCCAACTCTGGGTTCCCGGATATCCTTGAACGCGCTAAATCCCTGATGCCGGTCGAGGACTTTCATGTTTTTTTCTCCGCTGCGCGGATCGAAAAGCCGGTGGTGAAGGTCGAGTTCCATCCCGAATGCTTCATCCCGTTAACCTTCTGTCTTCCGGTGCAGGTTCATATTTCGAACCATCCCTTCAGCATGCCTACCGACAAGAATTGGGCGCTGTTCTGGACCGCAGTGTTCAACGCGCTGAACAAGAACCCGGCCGGATGCACTGATACGCATTGGATCGGCACACTGCCCAGGGACGGCCAGGGTGGATTCAACGGCATCGGGGGGGCTCGAGGTTTGAAGGTCGGGGATCTGGTTGACCTGGGGATTCTCAATGGAATCCCAATCCCCGCCACGCCACTCGATAGCACCCTGGTGGTGCGGATGGATCAGGGGCAGGGGAGCTCTTCCGTTGCCTGGGATTCGATCAACGGTGGCCACACTTTGGCGCATGAGTTGGGGCATAACTACGGACGCTTTCATATCGATCAAAGTCTGAGTTCATCCAGCTGCGGGAGCCAGAAGCCGGATCGACCCTGGCAGTTGGATCCACCCTATCCGTTCGACCCCTGCACCCTCGGTCCGGTGAACTATGCAGATCCTGCGGCCTTTTTCGGATTCGATCCGATCACCCGCAGCGTCATCGCTCCCGACATGGCCGGGGACACCATGTCGTACGCCTCGTCCCACTGGTCGTCACGAGTCTACTGGGACGCGCTGATCGGAGCGGTGGCGAATCCGCCCCCTCCTACTCCCATGCCTGCCTCCTCGCGATCGTTCACAGAGATCGCACTCCAAGGAGTGGGCGATTCGTATATGCTGCTCGGCGGAGAGTTTGATTTCTCGTCCAATTCAGTTCAGTTGCTTCCGGCGCATGTATTGCCAGAGAGTGCTTTCGATGCCTCGTTCCTCGCTTCCTCCCTGACCGCGCTGCAACAGCTTCCCGCGGCCCTGCCGTATCGTGTGAAACTGTTGAGCGGCTTTGGACAGCTGCTGTCGGATCAGCCACTCCGTTTCCTCACCGGCGTTGACGAGCCAGGTTCCAGTTCGGCTTTCATGCAGATCATGGCCTTCCCGCCGCAGACCGAACGGGTTCAAGTGTGGGGAAATGGCCAGATGCTCAGTGAGCAGGTAGTTAGCCTTCACAAGCCGGTTTTGCAGCTGGCGACTCCGGTCTATCTGAAGGACACCCATGAGGTGCAGCTCTCCTGGAGTGCGTCCGACGCGGATGGAGACGCACTTCTTTGTACCGTGCTCTATAGCGAAGACCACGGAAGCACGTGGAGGGTGATCGATCCCGCCCATGTCTCGGAGCAGATCAGCATCGACGGCGATCTGCTTCCCGGAGGAAGCCAGGCCCAGTTGCGTGTGATCGCCACCGATGGTCTGAACAGCTCCAGCGCCGACAGCGTTCCGTTCTCAGTCCCGGCCCATGCCCCCAGGGTCATGATCTCCGGAATCCTGCCTGACCAGCGAGTGCCCTACGGTGAGCCTCTCTCGCTCTTCGGTCTCGGATATCAGCCGGAGTATGGAACGGTGGAGGGCGCGAGCCTGAGCTGGACGTTGAGCGGACCCCAGACGCTCGCACAGCCAACCAGCGGAAGTCACCTCAAGCTCTCGAACCTCGCGCCTGGGCACTATTCCGTGTCGCTGATCGCCAAAGGCCCTGACGGACGCAAGGGCACGAACTCCCTCGCATTCGACATCGGTCCGTTGTGGGTGGCGGACGCTGAGCCCCCGATCCTCGACGGATTCGGGAACGATCCTGGCTACACCCAAGCGTCCTTGGTGCCCCTTGATCTAGGGTTGGTCAACGCCTCCATCCGACTCCTTCACAAGGACGGATTCCTTTATGTCTCGGCCCAGGATCTTCCTTACGCAGGCAATAGTAAGGCGTCGTTTGGGCTGCGAATCGACACGCTGGCGGATCAGGCCTCCACGGCGAAACAGGATGATGCAGGTTTCTT
>JAYTTC010000601.1:0-4172 GCA_043745255.1 Verrucomicrobiales bacterium | reverse complement strand
GGACTTTCTCAACGCAGGTTCATTGTTCATGAACCTTTCTATTTATACAGTGGCTAAATTTGTACAATGCCAAAATGTCACACTCGCGATTTTGTTTTGGTGGGCCAAGGAGCGCTTCGCCAAGCGAACAGTTCGTGTTGGCCAGGGTCGCTCGGTCTGCGCGCGGCTCGTTCCAACCATCTCTGGGATTCCTACTGGAACAACCTCGCGATCGTTAAAAACTGACCGCCACTTCCAATCGCACCCGCACTCTCCAGCTTACTTGACGTCCGTTTAGATGTCTCCTAGCTTCGACACAATTCAAGAGGTCATATGCTTATCTCAACTCACCGAGTCATCACCCTGGACTCAAACCGGAACGGGTTTCACCAAAACACTTCTTCTCCCCGTTTTTCACGACGGGTCGGACCAGGAAGACTCTCCGTCGTTTGGAGACTCCTCCTCCTTCCGATGATTTGGATCGGGGTCGTTGCGCCCTCGATCGCAAGCGCGGCGGGGCTGACTGCATCGCTCGAAGCGGACTCGGGCCTCGTGAGTCTCTGGAGGGGGGAAGGCAATACTCTCGATTCCGTGGGAAACAACAAGGGTGTGTCCTCTACCGCCGGCTACCAGCCTGGGAAGTGGGGACAAGCCCTCTCCTTCGACGGCGCGGGTACACGGATCGAGCTGGGGGATCCGGAGAGCCTGCGGTTCATTAACAACTTCAGCTTCGAGTACTGGGCTTATGTGAACGCTGAGTTGCCGAACGGTGGAGCTGTGGTGCTGGTCTTCCGCGGGGATGCCCGCAGCGGACTGGATCCCTACGTAATGTCCATGCTATTTCCCCGCACCCTGGTCTTCAAGATCGAGGATGCCAAGGGAGCATCGGCCTTGGTTTCTACCGAGATTCCCGTGAAAACCTGGCTGCACATTGCGGCGACATTCTCTGATGGAACGCTCCGCCTGTTCGTGAATGGCGAGCTGGCTGGCAAGACTGTCGGGACGGTTTTTCCCTTCGCAGATCTTCAAGCGGGTGGAGGCTGTGCTTTGGGAAACACCACTGCCTCGCACAATTTTGCCTTCGGTGGTCTGATGGATGAAGTAGCTGCCTACTCGCGTGTGCTCGGCGCCGATGAGATTCGAAAACTCTATCGCCTCGGCGGACTGAAGCATTGTCCGGACAACAACGAATTCTCAAAGCTCTCGCAGGAAGACCGCACGAGGGTGATCGACGCCGGGTGTCCCCTTTCCTATCTGCAACAGGCAACGGGCACGGCACAGGTCGTGAACGGCTTTGTCGTAGGAGTGACGCTAAAGGATCCGGGCTATGGCTACACCAACGCGCCAATAGTGAAGATTATTGGAGGCGGTGGATCGGGTGCGATCGCGACGGCTGAAGTCAGCAACGGTTTCGTGGTTGGGATCCATATAGAATCCCCGGGAAAGGGTTACACCAGCACTCCCATCGTGTTGATCGCCTCGCCGGGTAAGCTGCCTGGATTAACGATTCGTACAACCCGTGTGGCGCTGGATCTGAGCCTGGTTCTGGGCCATCGTTACCAGCTGTATTCGAGCTCCGGCCTGGCCGACTGGTCTCCGCTGGGTTCCGACTTTGTCGCTGAGGATGAAGCCGTCACCCGCGAGTTCGAAACCGGCGTTGGTGGACGCTATTTCCGAGTCGTCGAACTGCCCTGATTTTCGGTTGGGGAGTGGCGAGCCCAAACCCAAATATGTGGCGGCGTCTCGTGAGAGTGCCGCATTCTCCCCCCTGGCCCCTAAAACTTTTGTGAGCGGCGAGTGGTACGAGAAGGACCCAGGTTGTGGAGATCGTCGAAGGAGTCACCGGCAGTGATAGAAACACGCGGGGTTTTGGAACAGACGATAGTCTCGAGCGTGCTGCAAAGCTAACCGCGAGGTGTGGTGCGAAAGCCACCTGAGAAAGAACCTGATCCAATCCAACATACGACTCCTGACTGGAAAGTCGGATGCGGGAGATGCGCCAGTCCGGTTTGGGAGGGAGGGGGAGCGGCAACGCTCCTCCTATCCTCATCAGAACTGCAGTCTGGCTTTTGTAGCTTCGTCCCTATCGGACGATCGGGGCGGGGGATGAGGCGATGCGGCACATTACGGAAGACGGCCCCCCGGATGCGGTTCATCGAGGGGGGCGCAGAATTACTTGGTTTGTTCAGTGAAGAACGCTTTGGCGTTGTCCACGAATTCCCCAGGATTATTGGCGAAGATCGGGCTGTCGGTCTCGATCGCCATCACGCCCTTCCAGTTCGCTTTCTTGAGCTCGGCAATCAGGCCCTTGAGATTCGCGCTGCCCTGGCCGATTTGAGTGTCGTTGGAGACTGTGTCGCCGAGGGACGGCTCCACCTTCTTGTCCTTGAGATGGATGTCGTAAACGCGGCCGTCGTAGAGCTTGAAAATCCTGCCAGCGTCAAATCCAGCGGCCGTGATCCAGCCTGCGTCCATGCAAACACCAATCCGCTTATCCAGGTGCTGAATGACATTCTTCACCACCACGGGATTGCCATATAGCGAACGGGTGCCGTGGTTGTGAATCGCGATCTTGATGTCGAACTCTTTGACCAGCTCGTCCAACTGTTCGAAGATCTTGAAGTCCGGCGGCTCGACTACGATGAGCTTCATGCCCATGGCCTTGGCGAAGGTAAAGAGCTGGCGATTCTTCTCCTTATCCAACGATGTGCCCGCAACGCCGAAGGTGTAGGCATGGAGTCCGTTCTTCTCCAGGATGGCCTTCTTCTTCTGGATCTCCTCGGGCGAGGAGGCGGGGTCAATGTGATTGGGGATCAGCTGCAGAGTCTTGATGCCGTGCTTCACGGCGAATTCCACCGCCTGATCGAAGTTGAGGTTGCGCAGGGTCCAAGTCTGGATTCCGAGCTCGATGTCCGCCTGAGCGAGTGCAGGCCGAGTTAAAGCGCCCAGCCCGAGCAGGGTCGCGAGAAGGATACGGGTAATGAATTTCATAGGTGATGGTGTGCGACAACTAGACGGGATATCCCCGGGGGGGATTCAAGCAGGAAATGCAGGCCCGAAGACGAAAGTCAGTCTTTCCAGGTGGTCTTTCGTCCGGTGACGGAGATCTTTCCCTTGGCGAGCGCTGCGATGACCTGCGGATAGAGCTGACGCTCCGCCACCTGGATGCGTTTGTGCAGGGTCTCGGAGGTATCCTCATCGAGCACCGAGACGGTTTGCTGGCTCAGGATCGCTCCACTATCGATGCCTTGATCGACGAGATGAACGGTGCAGCCTGTCACTTTGACTCCATAGTCCAGAGCTTGCTTCCAAGCCTCGAGACCGGGAAAGGAGGGCAACAGCGACGGATGAATGTTCACCACTCGCTGGGGAAAGGAACTGAGGAAATCTCCCTTCAGAATACGCATGAAGCCGGCGAGAACCACCAGATCCACTTTAGCCGCCTTCAATCGGTCGATGTAAAGCCGTTCTGAAATCTCGTCGAGTTTGGTGCGGAATTTTCCGGGAGGGATGTATTCGCGCGGAAGGAAGCGATTCATCGCATGTTCCAGGATTCCAGACTCGGGGACATCGCTGATGACGATGGCGATCTCTGCGGGGAGCTCGCCGCTGGCGCAGGCATCCGCGATCGCGGCCATGTTCGACCCACGGCCAGACCCCAGAATTCCAAGCCGAAACGGTTCAATTCGTTGCACAAGGTTGTCTTAGCCTATCGGAACCCCTTTGTCATTTTTTCCCCGCCGCGTTCGTTGCTTCCTGCAGTGACAGCTTGAGCAGAGCGCGACATAGATCTGTCACGACAACGTTCCGCTGAGACTACGATCTGTTACCTGCGATAAACTTGAGCTGCATCAAAGGTTCGAGGTTCTCAGGCTGGATTCCGAGATCAGGATGGATGTTACTACGTCCGATATATGGTGCCGCTCAGCAAATTCAAGCGATTCGACGTTTGGTGGAGGTGAAGGGAAAGCAGATCGTGCTGCTGAACCCCGCAGCATTGCGGGGTCTGCTGCTGGAGCATCTCGGTGAGGTGCCATGGCCTGCTCCGGCTCGCGAGTCTCGGAGGACTCGGTAAACTAAAACGGGCTGCTAACTAGAGCCTGTCCCAGAAGGAGTGATTTTCCAAATGTGAAAATTCGCGATCGAGCCGGTAGAGGGCTCAGGATGAGTTCAGCTTACTGCTGATCCGCGGA
>JAYTTC010000600.1:0-4176 GCA_043745255.1 Verrucomicrobiales bacterium | reverse complement strand
CCAGGGCGCGCCTTTAGCATAGTAGAAATTCCCGGCGGAGTCGGTTTGGAGGTCTAAACAGAACTCGTGGTAGTTTGGGGTGACGACCGTGTCATGGTTGAAGGACTCGTAGTAGTCGGCTTCGCCGTCGCCATTCAGGTCCTCCAATCGGATGATCCCGTCGCGACACGTGACGTAGATCTTCCCCTCGACGATCTTCAGTCCGAGAGGTTGGAAGAGGCCGCTGGCGATCCGCCGCCACTGGATCTTGTCGAGCTTCGCGTCGAGTCCGTTGACCCTCCACACATCGCCGTGGAAGGCACCCACCACAGCGCGGCCGTCCGGGAAGAAATCAAAGCCGCTGAGGAAATTCTTGGTGCCCCATGGGTTCGGAACCGGCTCCCCCAAGTTGTCCACCTGATACGGTCCAGCGTTGCTGCCCACGATACCCGAGATCTGGACCGCCGCCGTCCAGCGTCGTGGCCCGCCATGCGTCAGGGTGGAAATCTCGATTCCCTTTGGCGAGGCGCTGGCCAGCGACTGAAAGTTCTTCCAGCTGGCCCGGCTGCCTGTCCAGTGCAACAACTTCACGGTTGTCGCGGCCACGTGCGCCGGGATCTGCAACGTCAGCCGGTTCCCGTCATCAATCTTCCAGAGGGTGCCCGGCGGACCTTCGACGAGCTTGACGACCGTGAGTTCCTCGCTGCGCGAGTAGAGAACGGCAGCGACATCCGCTGCCGCAGGGATGGGCGCAGGATTCGCGGCGAGCGCATCGGGTCCTGTGCCTTTCGTGCTGGTAAGTCCAGCGGTGGGGGCGCTCGGGGTGTCAGACTCCGCTACCAGCAGCGTCATTTCCTCCCTCGAAGGGTCGATCGCGAGTGTCCTTGTGAAACCTTTGCCTTCGCCAACGATTTCAAGATCTGGAAGCTCGAGCACACCCACTCCCGCAACCGTGTAGCTGACGACGACGTGATTTCCATGGAGATACGCGCCTCGGTAATGGGCCCAATCGCGGGGCAGGGGACCTTGCTGCTGCAAGCGCGGATCGGCGAAGACTCCCCTTCGCGCCCAGCCGGGGGTTGGTCGAGTGCCGAACCGGGCCACCCCGGCGATTTCTGCCGCCGGAGGATGAGCGATCTGCTCTCGACCCTTATTCGGAAAATTCATGAACGCCCCTGTCCATAGGAGCGACACGCGCAGTAAATCCTCGTCGTAGCAGACGAAATCCATGTCGTTCGTGCCGAGTTTCACCACCAGACCTTTCATGGTGGTGTTCTCCGCCCAAGAGGGGTTTCGGATGGTTCCGCAGTAGAGTGGACCTTTCTCTCGGAGTTCCGAGTGGAGGTCCTGGGGTTGAGTGCTGGCGTTAATCGGGGCGAGGAGCAGGGCTAGGCCAACCAGGGAGCTGAGTTGAAGTGAGCTGGATATGGAATTCATGTTGATCGAAACGGAAGGACAGAAAAAAGTTTGGCCGGTGCGGAGTTAGATCCCTTTCAGCGAGGTTTGAGTTCAGGATCATTCCTTCTCAACGCAAATCTCCGTCTCCTCTGCAGGGCGAGGCGCTGTCGCGCCGAACAGATCGAGCTGTGAGGTGGGGGCCAGGCTGCGCAGCCTGTCGCGCTCCGCCCGCTGTCGCGCCTGCGGGCGGACCGTTCCCTCGGGAGTCAGTTCGCTCTCCTCAAGATTCCCCAGGATTTGTTTGGCCCTCTCCACCACGCTCTTGGGCACACCGGCCAGACGAGCCACCTGAATGCCATAGCTCTTGTCCGTGCCGCCCTCGACGATCTTGCGGAGGAACACGATCTGGTCGTTCCACTCCCGCACGGCGACATTGTAGTTCTTCAACCGAGTGAGTCTCTGTGCCAGCTCAGTCAACTCGTGGTAGTGGGTGGCAAAAAGCGTCTTCGCTCCAACGCTATTGTGCAAATGCTCCACGATCGACCAGGCGAGGCTGAGCCCGTCGAAGGTGCTGGTGCCTCGTCCGATCTCATCCAGGACGATCAGACTTTTCGAGGTCGCGTTGTTCAGGATGTTGGCGGTTTCGCTCATTTCCACCATGAACGTCGACTGGCCTCGCGAAAGATCATCGCTAGCGCCGATGCGCGTAAACACGCGATCGATCAGGTCGATGCGCGCTTCCTTGGCCGGAACGAAAGATCCGGTATGCGCGAGCACGGCGAGGAGCGCGACTTGTCGGAGATAAGTGCTCTTGCCCGCCATGTTAGGACCGGTGATCAAAGCGATCTGCTGTCCGGCGATCGAGAGTTCGGTGTCGTTTGAGACGAAGCGTTCTTCGGTAAGGGTTTGTTCGAGCACAGGATGTCGCCCATCGCGAATCCTCATGATTCCCTCTTCGCCCACCTGAGGGCGGCAATATTGGTGCATTCGGGACGTTTCCGCGAAGGCTCCGAGGACATCGAGTTGAGAGATTGCCGAGGCGGTCTGTTGAATCGGCTGGAGCCAGGCCAGCAGCTCTTCCCGCACTTTGAGAAACAGCTCATACTCCAGCTTGGCGCTGCGTTCCTCCGCTCCTAGAATTTTTCCTTCCACGTCTTTCAGCTCGGGAGTGATGAACCGTTCACCGTTGGCGACGGTTTGCTTGCGGATGTAATGCGAAGGAACTTTCTCGAGATTCGATCGGGTGACTTCGATATAGTAACCGAAGACTGAATTGAAACGAACCTTCAGGGAAGCGATGCCCGTCCGTTCGATCTCATCCTGCTGCAGCTTGGCCACCCAGTCCTTGCCCTCGCGAGCGCCGCTTCGGATCTCATCTAAAGCGGGATCGAATCCTTCGCGAATGAGCCCGCCTTCCTTCACGGTTAGGGGAGGTTCATCCACGATCGCGCGGATGATCAGCTCCACCAACGCGGGCTGCGGGGTGATCTCTTGGGTCAGCGATTCCAGCAGTCCCAGCGCGTTGGGGTCTTCGTTGTTCAGAAGTGCTCCCGGCTCTGGATCCCGTCGAGCCGCTTGAATCGAGTCCTCGAGCAGACTGCGCAGATGAGGCAAAGGTTCCAGCCCCTGCCGTAGCGCGAGCAGGTCTCTGCCGTTTCCGGAACCGATGCTCAGCCGACCCAGAGTTCGCTCCAGATCCCGAACGTCTCGCAGTCCGTTCCGAAGCGCTTCGAGCGTTTTGGGTGATTCCTGAAAGTGATTCACCACCGCCTGTCGGAGATGGATGGCAAGGGCATTGGAGAGTGGCTGACTGAGCCAGTCTCGCAGCCTTCGTGCTCCCATGGGTGTCACGGTGCGATTCAATGCGCCGAACAAGGTGGCTCCGCGCGGAGCATCGCGATGCAGGGGCTCCAAAATCTCCAGATGCCGCAAGGTGGTGCTGTCGAGCACCAGATAGTCGGCCACCTCATAGGTGGTCAGACGAGTAAGATGGGAGAGGTCTCGACGAAGATGTTGCGCGAGGTACTGCAGCGCGGCACCGACGGCACCGACGGCGGCCGGTTTGTTCCGCAATCCAAACCCATCCAGCGAGGCCACTTTGAAGTGCTCTCGCACGGTGAAGAGCGCCGTCTCGGGGGCGAATACCCAGTCGTCATGTCCGGTCAGCACGGCCGCGATCGGCATCAAGAGCTCTCGAAGGGACGCGGAATCGAGCGGGAAAATGGTTTCCGCCGGACGAAGCCTTTCCAGCTCCGTGACCAACGTCGCTTCGCAGTCTAGCTGCGTGGCCTTGAAATCTCCGGTGGTGAGATCCACCACCGCTAATCCGAACATCCCGGCCAGAGGGCAGACTGCGGCCAAGAAGTTGTTCCGCTCCGCCACCAACATCCGATCGTCGAAATGAGTTCCCGGGCTGAGAATCTGCGTGACCTCCCGTTTCACAAGCTGTCCAGGACGCGCCTCCTCCACTTGATCGCAGATTGCGACTTTCCGTCCGGCTTTCAGGATCCGGCTGATGTAGTTGTTAGCGGCATGGAAGGGGATGCCGCACATTGGAATCACTCCCCGCTTGGTGAGCGCCACGTTCAAGAGCTGTGCCCCGAGTTGGGCGTCCTCGAAGAACATCTCGTAGAAATCCCCCAGACGGAAAAGCAGCAGCGCATCCTTGGGAAGCTCCCCTTTGATCCGGCGATACTGCGCCATCATCGGCGTGAGTTGTGGTTCGGAGGACATTGGCCGCGAACAGTAGGGTGAAACTGGGCACGGGTGAAGGCAAAGTTGCTAAGAATTCTTGGGACC
>JAYTTC010000599.1:0-4180 GCA_043745255.1 Verrucomicrobiales bacterium | reverse complement strand
GCAGTGAATACGAGCATCGGCGACAGGAGCCGGGAAAGCCCGGTGACCAATCGGTGCAGCGCCGTCTGCGTCGATCGTCGACGAGCTGAATTTGCAGGATCGGTGTAAAGCCGATCCTTCACTACATCGTGATATACCGAGCTCAGCTCCACCGCAACGAACTGTGCGACTCGCTGATAAACGACATGAAACTCAAAGGCGTCATACGCCTTCAGGACATCCGCCTCGAGCGAGGAGAATTGGTCGAGAATCCACCGATCCAATCCGGTGAGATCGGAATCCAGAACTGAGTTTTTTTGTGGATCGAAGTCGTAGAGATTCGAGAGTTCATAACGCAGCGCGTTTCGGATAAGGCGGTAGGTTTCGCTGACTTTCTTGATCCGTTCCTCGCTCACCACGATATCGCTGCGAAAATCCTGACTCACCACCCAAAGCCGGAGGACGTCCGCGCCGAAGTCTTTGACGTAACGCTCTGCCGTCTGAGGTTTTTCATAGCCCCCCTGCCCTTGCTTGCTTTTGCTGATCTTCTCGCGATCGGCATCCACCATGAACCCGTGGGTGAGGACCGTTCGGAACGGGGCCGCACCATTTCCCGCAAGGGATAGCAACAGCGAGGATTGGAACCAGCCCCGGTGTTGATCCGAGCCTTCAAGATAAAGATCGGCCTGGAAGGGCAGCAGAGGAACGCCCGGGGCACGCGACCCATGAAGCTCCTTTCGCTGAGCCAGCACAGCCCGCGAACTGGATCCGGAATCGATCCAGACATCCAGCGTATCGGAGGATTTCGCCACCGCATCCGCACCCGTCCAGTCGGCCGGACGACAAATCGTCCACAGTTCTTGAGCGCTCCTCTCAAACCAAACCTGGCTCCCTTCGCGATCGATCAGATCGGCAGCGCGGCGCACCACCTGGGCGTTGAGGATCGGACTGCCTTCTGCGTCGTAGAAAGCGGGGATCGGCACACCCCAGGATCGTTGTCGCGAGATGCACCAATCCGGACGCCCCTCGACGGCGGCCCGGATTCGATTGCTTCCCCAGTCGGGAACCCAGTGCACGTTATTAATTTCCTGCAACGCCTGCTGGCGGAACGTTGTCGTCGCGGACACCGGATGATCGATTTTGATGAACCATTGATCCATCGCCCGGAACACCACTGGAGTTTTGCTCCGCCAACAGTGAGGGTACTGGTGAGAGTAGGGTTCGTGAACCAGGAGCCTTCCGTTTTCCCGCAGGAGCGAGATCACGGCTTCATTCGCGTCACTGCTCTTGCCGCCCTTCTCGAGCACCGATTTTCCAATCAAGATGGCGGGCATTTGCTGCTCGGCAGGCAAATCGTGGGTCAGCGCGAGACATCCGTCATCATTGACAGGAGAATAGATCGGAAGTCCGTGGCGAATTCCTAGTCCGTAATCCTCCAACCCGTGACCGGGCGCGATATGCACGAAGCCCGTGCCGGTGGAATTTTCCACAAAATTGTCGCCCGCATAGAGACGTCCCGTCCGATTGCAGAACGGATGCTGGTACTCCAGCGTGGCCAACTCGTCCCCATATACCGTTCGGAGGATCTGATAGGACTCCCAGCCCGCCTTGACGGAAACCTGCGAGAGAAGCGCGTTTGAAACCAAGTAGGTCTCCCCATTTGCCAGAAGAAGCGAGTAGTGGAAGGTGGAGTTGAACGCGATGGCGAGATTCGCGGGCAGAGTCCATGGGGTGGTCGTCCAGATGAGGATAAAGACTCCAGGCTGCCCCAGCACCGGAAATTTCACATAGAGGCTCTGACTGATGTGATCGTTGTATTCCACTTCAGCCTCAGCCAGCGCGGTGTGACACGGAATGCTCCAGTACACCGGCTTCTTGCCGCGATACACAAACCCCTTCTCCACGATATCCGCGAAAAGTCGGAGTTCGTTTGCCTCGTACTCCCGATTGAGCGTGAGATAGGGATTGTCCCAGTCTCCCAATACCCCGAGCCGTTTGAACTGAACGCGCTGCAGATCGATGTATTTGCGGGCGTAAGCGTCGCAGGCGCGCCGGATCGTCGCCGCATCGGCCGTGGTGTTACCCTCTTTGCGCAATTCCTGGCTGACCTTGAATTCAATCGGCAGCCCATGGCAGTCCCAGCCCGGCACATACGGCGCGCTGAAACCCCGGAGCGTCTTATACTTGATGATGACGTCCTTGAGGATCTTGTTGAGCGCAGTTCCGACGTGGACATCGCCGTTCGCGAATGGCGGGCCGTCATGCAGCACGAATTTGGGAGCGGTGGCACGCGATGTCTGAATGCGTTCGTAGAGGCTGGACTGCGTCCATTGATCCAGGCGAAGCGGTTCACGCGTCACCAGGTCGGCTTTCATCGGAAAGTCGGTGCGCGGCAGATTGACAGTATTCTTGTAGTCCATAGCTCAACCCAAAGAGCGCGAAACGTAGCAACCGTCAGGGGAACTTCAAAGATGGAAATTCCTCAGATCTGGTGACAGAACATAGCGTCACGCAGTTTGGGTTCAAACCAGGTGCTCTTCGGTGGCATGATTCCACCTGCGTCCGCAATGATCATAAGATCGTCGATGCTCGTCGGGAACATGGAGAACGCGCAGGCGTACTCGCCCGTATTCACGAGCTTCTCGAGCTCGGCGGTCCCCCGAATACCCCCCACGAAGTTAATGCGCTTGCTGGTCCGCGGATCGTCGATACCGAAGAGCGGGGCGAGCACGTATTTCTGAAGCAGAGTGACATCCAGTTTCTCGATCGGATCCTGGGTGGCGGCGAAGGTCGGACGAAAATGGAGCGTGCGCCACTTTCCTTCGATGAAGAAACCGAGCTCGTGTTTGCGGCTAGGCTTGGGGGACCCCGGCTCCGAGATGACAAAGATGGCATCCAGCTTCTGAAGCAACGCCGCAGGGGACAAACCCTGAAGGTCTTTCAGCACTCGGTTGTAGGGGAGGATCTGCATCTGATTGTGCGGAAAAATCACCGCCAGGAAGCCCGCGCTCTCACCAGCTCCCTTACGGGATTGATAGACTCTGCTGGCAGCCGCACTGCGATGATGACCGTCTGCGATGTAGAGAAACGGGATCGCGGCGAAGGCTTCCCCAAGAGCGCGGATTCCAGCGGCGTCCGCGATCACCCAGGACGTGTGCTGAACACCGTCCTTAGCGGTGAAATCAATCACGGGCGTTTCCTGGATTTTCTTGGCGACCAGGGCATCGATCGCGGGAACCGCGCGATAGGTCAGGAACACTGGACCGGTTTGGGAGTTCAAGGCCTCTACGTGACGAACACGATCATCCTCCTTGTCCACGCGGGTGAGTTCGTGCTTCTTGATGATGTTGTGGAGATAGTCTTCGCAGCTGGCGGCAGCAACGATGCCGATCTGCTGATGGCCCCCCATGATCTGGCGGTAGAGATAAAAGCAGGGCTGCGAATCCTGAAGCAGCTGCCCCCCGGCGATCAGCTGTTGAAAATTCTCCCGGCCTTTGGCATAGACCGAATCCGAATAGAGGTCGGTGCCGGGTGCCAGATCAATCTCCGGCTTGCTGACGTGGAGAAAACTCAGCGGGTTCCCAAGAGCCATCTGGCGCGCCTCCTCAGATGACATCACGTCGTAAGGAAGTTCGCAAATCTGAGCGGCGAGTTCGGGTTTCGGACGGAGCGCGGCGAATGGTTTAACAGTAGCCATATTGAAGCGGCGGAAGATAGGAGCGGGACGCTGGGAACGCACGTCTTTAATTGTGGCTTGGCAACGATGAAATCTCGGCGCACTTTGACCTGCCCGAACGGATGCGGCACTCGCTCGGCAAGCACCGTGCAAAACATCATTTATGAAACCGAATCTTCTCCTCCTCGGATTCCTCGCATTCACCTCGCTTGTCGGCTGCAGCGACAAGACCGACCCCAAAGAACCGGCGAAAAGCTCCACCAGCGGTGGCAATCCGATCACCGCCCCGGTCGACTACCTCGGAGCGATTGCCAAAGCGCAGAAAAGCACCACCGTCAAACTTTCAACCCTCGGCATCCAGCAAGGGATTCAGGCCTACCAGGCCCAGGAAGGGCATCTACCGAAGAGCTTGGACGATCTGGTGAAGGCCCAAGTCATCGGCAAGCTTCCCGATCCGCCCTATGGGATGAAGTTCAGCTACGATTCAAACTCAGGAGTGGTGACGGTCGTTCCAAAGTAGGAGTG
>JAYTTC010000598.1:0-4180 GCA_043745255.1 Verrucomicrobiales bacterium | reverse complement strand
CCGACAACAATTTCCTGATGGGGCCGCCGGCGCGGACCGAAGGCCTTTTTGTGCTGGCCGGCTTCAATAGTGTGGGCATTGCGAGCGCGGGTGGCGTTGGGAAATACACTGTCGATTGGTTGGAAGGTGGCGAAATGCCGATGGATTTATGGAGCGTTGATGTGCGTCGGTTTGCTCCGCTTCAGAACGAGCGTGGCTATCTCATGACCCGGGCTGCGGAGGTTTTGGGACTGCATTACCAGATGGCATGGCCGAATCGCGAGATGCAGACATCGCGCAACGCCCGCCGCTCGCCCCTGCATGCCAGCACCTCCGCACTCGGCGCATGCTATGGGCAGAGCGCGGGATGGGAGCGCCCACTTTGGTATGCCCCGACCGGCATCCTTCCGGAGATCCAGTATTCGTTTCGAAAGCAGAATTGGGCACCGTATGTCGCCGCGGAGGTGCATGCGTGTCGGGGGCGAGCGGCACTCTTTGACCAATCGACCTTTGCAAAATTCGAGTTGAGCGGCACCGACGCGCTGGCGGCCCTGCAACGACTCTGCGGCAATGATGTGGATGTGCCGATCGGACGCATCGTGTACACCGCGATGTTCACCGCCTTGGGTACGTTCGCGAGTGATCTCACGGTAGTCAGGATCGCAGTCGATCGGTTTTATATCGTCACCTCAACCCAACAAGCCGCGCATGATGCCGATTGGATTTTGAAGCACCTGCCCGCCGCAGCCGACGTCACCCTCATCGATGTCACCTCGGAACTGGGAGTGGTCTCGATCATGGGACCTGCGTCGCGGACGATTCTCTCCCGGGTCACCGAGGCGGATCTGGGCAATACTCAGTTTCCCTTTGGGCACAGTGCGGAAATAGTCGTGGCGGGCCAAACAGTGCGTGCCTTGCGGGTGACCTACGTCGGAGAACTGGGTTGGGAATTGCACGGTGCCGCCGCCGTCATGCCAATGGTGTGGCAGGCCTTGATGAAGGCTGGGGAGATTGAAGGAATTCGACCCGCCGGGACGTATGCCATCAACGCGATGCGCATCGAAAAAGCCTATCGTGCCTTTGGCACTGAGTTATCCGTGGACGAGAACCCTTTCCAGGCGGGACTCGGCTTCGCCATTGCCTGGCATAAGGAATTTCTTGGCAAGGAGAGATTGGTCTTTCTGAAGGAGCAACCCCTGACCAAGCGATTGGTTGCTCTGTCTCTGGAAGTGACGGATGTCTTCGTCACTCTTTGGGGCAATGAACCGATCTTTCGAGATGGCCTATTGGTGGGCTACACGAGCAGCGGCTGTTTCTCGCCCACACTGGACAAACCTCTGGCCCTTGGATACGTCAAGCGACCCGGAGGCGGGCCCGTCGACACCGCCTATCTCACGAGTGGGACGTATTCGATTTTGCTGAACGGGATTCATTGGCCAGCGGTCATCAGCCTGCAATCGCCAGTGGATCCCAAGCGTGAGCGCATTTTGGCCTGAACGACGATGCGAGGAGCGAGAAATAGCCGAAGCGCAGCTCTGCCAAGACGCTACTGGAGAAAAGCCCGGCAGGCTTCTAGGATTGGGGTATGGCGCGCTATTCACGCAACGATCAGGCGGGGGTCGAACTGCCGAAGGCCAGGCTGGATCGAGAGTCTCTCAACCAAGCTTTGGAATTGTTCAGATACCTTCGTCCCTATCGAGCACGGTTCAGTGTCGCGATGGTTGCGCTGTTTGCCTCAAGTCTATTGAGTTTATCTTTTCCCTACCTGGCGGGGAGTATCATCGACGCCGCGGTCCTCCGAACCCAAACCGGAGGCAGCATGGCAGGTGTGGATCGGACGGCGCTCCTGCTGATGGGCATACTGGCATTGCAGGCAGGCTTGTCATTTTTTCATTCCCTTTCCTTTGCCACGGTGGGGCAGCGCAGCCTCGTTGATTTGCGTCGAGACACCTATGCGAGATTGATCTCGCTGCCCATGACGTTTTTCGCGCAGCGCCGTGTGGGCGAGCTGGCCAGCCGCCTTTCCGCCGACCTGATCCAGATCGAAGACACCCTGGTCACCATACTGCCGCAGTTTCTTCGACAAACCACTTTGCTCCTGGGCGGCATCGCACTTATTGCCGTTACCTCGCTCAAGTTGACGGGCGTGATGCTGGTCAGTCTTCCTGTGTTGACCGTGACCGCCGTGGTGTTCGGGCGCAGGACCCGAAAAATATCACGCGAAGCACAGGATCGCCTTGCCGACACCGCCACGATCGTCGAGGAAACCCTGCAAGGCATCGTGAACGTTAAGGCGTTTGCAAACGAGAGCTACGAACTCAATCGCTACCACGATGGGCTTGAGAGTTTTCTGACCTCAACCCTGCGCGGTGCCAGGCTTCGAGCGGCATTCATCGCGTTCATCCTGTTTGCGCTATTCGGGTCCATCGTGCTGGTGCTGTGGATGGGGGCCCGGCTCCTGCAGCAGGGAGAGATCACCTTCGGGGACCTCACTCGTTTCATCCTCTATACCACTTTTGTGGCCGGAGCGATGGGACAGTTCGCAGAGCTGTATAGCCAGCTTCAGAAGGCCATTGGTGCGACCCAACGCGTTCGGGAACTCCTGAGGGAGAGCGGCGAGGTGGAAGTTCACCTGGGCCCGACCTTGCCCACGACGCTGGCGCGACTCCGGGGCGAGGTCGCGTTCGAAAATGTTCACTTCACCTATCCTTCTCGGCAAGGAGTGGAGGTTCTCCAAGCGATAGATTTCGCGGCAACCTCCGGACAACGAATCGCGATTGTGGGCCCGAGCGGTGCGGGTAAATCCACCTTGATCTCCCTCCTGCTCCGCCTCTATGACCCGTCGATCGGCCGCCTGTGGATTGATGGACGCGACGCGCGCGACTACAAGCTTGCTGAGCTTCGAGGGCAAATGGCGATGGTGCCCCAGGAGGTATTGCTATTCGGCGGTAGCATTTTGGAGAACATCGCCTACGGAAAGCCGGGCGCGACCCCAGAGGAGATCGAGGAGGCTGCCCGACAGGCCAACGCGCACGAGTTTATCCAAGCCTTCCCTGAAGGTTATGCCACGCTGGTAGGCGATCGGGGTATCAAGCTCTCTGGCGGTCAGCGCCAGCGCGTTGCCATCGCTCGCGCGATCCTGAAGAACCCTGCCATCCTTATTCTGGATGAGGCCACCAGCTCCCTGGACTCGGAAAGCGAACGTCTGATTCAGCAAGCGCTCGAGAGCCTGATGCGAGGACGCACTTCATTCATTATCGCTCACCGTCTCGCCACGGTGCGTCACGTGGATCGGATTATCGTGATCGCCGACGGACGAGTGGTTGAATCTGGCACCCACGACCAACTCCAACTGATTGAAAACGGCGTCTACCGCCGCCTGGCGGCTCTGCAATTCCGCGTCTGATCTACTGTGGTGAACTCGAGTAGGCGTCCATCCCACTGCAGGAACACATCGGATTTCGGTCCCCAAAGACATTGTCGATGCGTGCGACCGCTGGCCAGAATTTGTGTTCGTGGAGCCACTTTGCGGGATAGGCTGCCTGCTCCCGCGTGTAGGGTCGATCCCAGGTCGTCGCGAGGAGAACATCCGCGGTGTGAGGTGCGTTCTTGAGAAGGTTGTTCTTGCTGTCCACCGCACCTGATTCTACCGCCGTGATCTCGCCGTGAATTGCGATCATGGCCGCGCAGAAGCGATCGAGTTCTTCCATCGATTCACTTTCTGTGGGCTCGATCATCAACGTACTTCCCACCGGCCACGACACCGTGGGGGCATGAAATCCGTAATCCATCAGGCGCTTCGCGACGTCCTCGACGGTGATGTGCTTGAGGTGGCGGAGATCGAGAATGCACTCATGGGCCACGAGTCCCCCCTGGCCACGATAGAGCACCGGGAAGAAGGCATCCAACCGGTGGGCAATGTAGTTGGCGTTTAGGATGGCGATCTTGGTGGCTTCGGTAAGGCCGTCAGGTCCCATCAAACGGATGTAGATCCACGGGATCACCAGAATACTGGCACTGCCCCAGGGTGCTGAGGAGATTGGCCCGATACCGCTGCTGCCACCGGTGGTGATCAGCGGGTGCTTGGGCAGAAACGGAGCGAGATGCGCGGCGACACAGATAGGGCCCACGCCGGGCCCGCCGCCGCCATGCGGGATGCAGAACGTCTTGTGGAGATTCAGATGGCAGACATCGGCGCCGA
>JAYTTC010000597.1:0-15839 GCA_043745255.1 Verrucomicrobiales bacterium | reverse complement strand
TTGAAGGGCGGGTTGGCGAGGACGTAGTCGGCGCGGAGGTCGGGATGGAGGTCGCGGCGGAAGGTGTCGGCGTTTT
This sequence comes from Verrucomicrobiales bacterium, assembly GCA_043745255.1. Classification (GTDB taxonomy): domain Bacteria; phylum Verrucomicrobiota; class Verrucomicrobiia; order Limisphaerales; family UBA11320; genus UBA11320. Next base: position 15,763 of record JAYTTC010000597.1, on the reverse strand, counting down.
CGGGGCCGAAGTCGGCCTCGATGCCGCGCAGCGCCAGGTTCATGATGGCGAGGCGGCGGGTGGTGGGGTTGCTCTCCTGGCCGTAGATGCTGATGTCGCCGAGCGCGCCGCCGTGGGATTCGACGAATTTTTCCGACTGCACGAACATCCCGCCGGAGCCGCAGGCGGGGTCGTAGATGCGGCCCTTGTAAGGGGCGAGCATCTCAACGAGGAGGCGCACGACGCAGGACGGGGTGTAGAACTGGCCGCCGTTCTTGCCCTCGGCGCTGGCGAACTGGGTGAGGAAGTATTCGAAGACGCGGCCGAGGAGGTCCTTGGACCGGCTGGCGACATCGGCGAGCTGGATGGAGCCGATGAGGTCGATGAGTTCGCCGAGGCGGTGTTTGTCGAGATCGGCGCGGCCGTAGTTTTTGTTGAGCGCGCCTTTGAGGCGGGGGTTGTCGCGTTCGAGGGCAACCATGGCGTCGTCCACGTCCTTGCCGATGCTCGGCAGCTTGGCGCGGGATTGGAGCTGCGGCCAGCGGGCGTCCACCGGCACCCAGAAGACATTCGCGGCGAGGTATTCGTCCTTGTCCTCAGGATTCGCGCCTCTGAAGTCGCCCTTGCCATCCTTCAGCTTCGCGTGGTGCTCTTCGAACGAGTCGGAGATGTATTTGAGGAAAATAAGGCCGAGGACGACGTGCTTGTATTCCGCCGCGTCCATGTTGTTGCGGAGCTTGTCGGCGGAGAGCCATAGCTTGGCCTCGAATCCGAGGTTCGCGGCAGACTCCGCTCCTGCCCCCTTTTTCTGGGTAATCACATGAGCCATAAGTAAGTGACGATCCGAAGAAATTGCGGGAATCCAAATCGAAAGGCGACATTTCTCTCGACACGTGCGGACGATCGTCTTGCAAGCCTTTCCAGGTAACCTCCGCCGATGCCGTCGCCGATGCCGTCGCCGATGCCGTCGCCGACCTCGGCGATCCTGCAGAGATCGGAAAGGTGTTCGCAGGATTCCAGAAGTATCTCTACCAGCCCGCAGCGCAGGCCTTCTGTTCCTCCGTGGAGCCATCGCAGGCTCGAGGAGGTCTCCGTGGATGGTGAAGCGAAAAGAATCGGTCTCCCAGGAAACACTTCCCCTCGAGGGAGGCTGCGTAGTAAGGGTTGAGCTATCCCACCAGGGCATCCGCCGCTGAGACCGGAAACAGATGCGTTGTCCCTTTTTTTTGTTTGGGATTACCCGTCGGCGTTAGCCGGCCGATCCTCTGACTGACCCCCTCCCCCCCAGAGCTGAAATCCTGTGCTAAATTCTGTGCTGATTTGGCCTCGGAAATCGCACCCGAACAAAGACGGCCTCAGAATGATTAAAACAGCATTATAGCTAATGTTCATGCGGTCGTAATGGAACATGGAGAGACATCTATGGAAGGCTAAATAACGATTCCTAAGTCCAACGCGTCTGCCAATTCCGCCACGCGCCCAATCTCAACCCGGCGATACTCCCCAGCGAATCGCCGGATGTAAACTCCATTTCCGCGCACTTCCGGCGCGAAATCACCCGCGCCGATGGAACCGACCCTTGGCCCTCAGCCGTTCTTTTCATCTCCAGAGTTACGATTTGCCGCCGAGCCCCATCCGAGTTCCCTGTCTTCCAATCTAAAATGAACTGCTGAACCTTCGCACTATGGGGTTGGCGGAGGTGCGGGCTGGCGAGTAGTGTGCGTCGCTCTAAGGAAACTCAGCCCTAAATCCTATCATATGAGAATCAGCCTCCTCTCCCACATCCTTTTGACCGTGGCCCTGATCGCAACCCATGCCGTGGCTCAGTCGATCTCGGTCGAAGTGACTGTAACAGGCCAGGCAAACATCTGGCTTAGCGGGACTGCTCCAGGGACTAAGGCTGGAGCCTGCATCGATGGAATAGCGGACCTAGCTCCCGGACAATCTCCGGTTCAGGTTATCGGCATCCCCATCAAGCCCGATGGTAGATTGGCATTTGCTGCCTCAGGAGAGGTGAGCAACTCCCCCCTCACCGGCGCACCTCCAGCCCCACCCGACGGGTTGTGGAATTACATTATTGTGAATCACAACGGTGCCGAGAACGGGATCGCAAATCTGATCGCTCCGATGAACTCCTTGATTGGAGTTTTCCTGGGGAACGGTGAGCCGGGCGGAACGCCATCGCCGAACACTCTGGAGTTCAGCAATCCTCCTAGCCGCGAATTTCCGACTCTCGTTCCTGCTCTGAAGCAGCCTTTCTTTATCGGAAACGGCACGGACTCGGATGGAATCGGGCAATTCGTGATCGTACCTAAAGCAGCGACGCGCCTCTTTCTTGGGACCATGGATGGGTGTGGATATTGGAACAACGAGGGGTTGTTTCACGTGCGCGTGACAACGGCCGATCCTCCAGTTCTAACTCCGTCCAGGGTTGCGGAGGGTGTCATCTCGCTGGAAGCGGAGGACGCGGCTCTGGTTTCGCCGATGGAAGCCCTTCGCGATTACAGTGCATCGGCCCAGGCCTCCATCCAATCGTCTCAAGTGCAAGCCGGGGAAGCCCAATTCACGGTCTCCCTCCCGGAAGCTGGGGAATACCGAATCTGGTGTCATGTATTGGGTGCTACCTCAGGCAGCGACTCTTTCTTTGTTTCCGTCGATGAAGGTCCAGAGGATATCTATGATATTGCTGAAGGAACCTGGTCGGACGAGTGGCAGTGGAGCTTGGTAAATGGTCGGGCAGGCACAGGGGTTCCGCTCACCCTCAGTCCCAGGATTTTCAGTCTCACCGCCGGAGTGCACACTCTGCGTTTTCGTGGACGTGAATTGGGAGGGCGGCTCGATCGCATTTCAATCACAGCGAGGCCCGAGTTCGTGCCCGTGCAGCATCTCATCGAGATCGCCGCACCTGGGGACACCGTGACGGTGCCTGCCGGGCTTTTCTACGATACTCTGGTGATCGACAAAGACATCATCCTCGTCGGCTCGGGACCTACTAACACTGTGATCGATTCAGATTTACTTGGGATGAGCGTCATCGTGCGCACGAACCATTCGGTGATGCTCCGAGGGATCACGTTCCGGGGGACAAGAACTAGGCGTAGGCCGGAGAGCATTGAGGGTCCCAGGGGAATCATCTTCACGCGAGGCCCGCTGACACTAGTCGACTGTCAAGTCTTGGGCCGAGGTGCGATTTTCGGCCCGGCTCTCAACTGTGGTGATGAGCTGATCCTTGAGCACTGCGAAATCTCCGGAAACGGAAACGATTGGGACAAAGGAGGCGGAGTGCGCTGTGGTTCGCTTCAGATGTCTCACTGTGTTGTTGCTGACAATTTTTCCGATGGGGCAGGATCAGGCATCTTTTGCAGCGGACCCGCGACAATCAGCGACTCGGTGATCAGGAACAATTCTGGCGGAGTAGATGGCGGGACGATCTTTCTCCAAAGCTCCTCGAATCGATCTGCGATCATCCGATGTGACATCCATTCCAATGGCGGACGCTCAGCCCCGTGCGGTATCTCGAGTTTTGGCTCCTTGGATCTTCGTGACTCTCTTGTGAGAAATAATAGAGCCGAGAACGATGCTGGATTCGTGAATTACGGAACTGCCGCGGTTCGGAACTGCACCTTCACAAGCAATCGGAGTTTCCAGGATCGTGCGGAAAGTGTTTCGTGTATCCAAAACTTCGGGGATATGTCCCTGGATCACCTAACGATAGTCAGCAACTCTGCGAGGCTGAACCATCAAAGGTTTGCCTCCGGAGGAGCCGGGCTTCTCAACGGCGGCACAATGCGCATTAAGAATTCGCTTATCGCATGGAACGTGGTTATTGCTGATTGGCCTGAAAATCTTCCTCCCTGTCAGGAGATTTCGGGCTACCCGGCTAAAGGCGATCACAACCTCATTCAGAACCCAGGGCCCTGCGCGGCTACCGGTGACCCCAACGGCGACCTATATGGCCTGGATCCGCTGATCGGGCCGCTGGCGGACAACGGGGGGCCCACGCTTACCCATGCTCTGCTGCCCGGGAGCCCGGCGATCAACGCTGGAGTGGAGTCTGATGTCACCACGGATCAGCGAGGCCTGCCCCGGTCCAAGCCCGATATCGGAGCGTACGAGGTTTTGGATCGACCTATCCCGATCCTGCTCCCACTGCCGACCGCCCATGCATCCACTTTCGAAGCGGTGCTCGTCGGGGATCCGGGAACGACCTATCTCCTCCAGCACAAGAATCGCCTAGACGACACCGAGTGGCAAGATTCCTCTCAGGTGGTCACGACGGACGGCGGTGGGTTTGTCAACGTCTCGGTCGCAATCCAGCCTGGGTCCAGTCGTTCGTTCTTCCGGGTCATTCAACACTGAGGGGTCGAACCTTCGCCGACGGGACCGAGGGACTGAATCGAATGGCATCCTTTGCCGTCATGAGTAGGGTTGCGACGACCGATCGGGCCACGCACTCGTTGTTCAGCAGCCTAACGGTCGTTTGCTATGTGGATTGTCCGCCTTGCTCTCCGCCGCCCCTACACCTTTGTGGTCGGGGCGATCGTTCTATTGCTGCTCACTCCTTTCGTGCTGCTGCGGACTCCGACCGACATCTTCCCCGCGATCAACATTCCGGTCATTAGTATCATCTGGCAGTATGCGGGCCTGAATGCCCAGGAGGTCGAGCAGCGGATCATCTACAATCACGAACGATCCCTGAGCGCGACCGTCAACGACATCGAGCACATCGAATCCAATGCCTACAACGGGGTGGGCATCATCAAAGTCTTCCTGCAACCTGGTGCCTCGGTAGATGCGGGCGTCGCGCAGATCACCGCCATCGCGCAGACGATCCTGAGGCAGATGCCTCCCGGTCAGACGCCTCCGCTGATTATCCGTTACAATGCGTCAACCGTTCCGATCCTCCAGTATGCCATCAGCAGCACCCGCTTGACCGAGCAGGAGCTGTATGATGTGAGCCAGAACCAGATCCGCATCGGACTCACCAGCGTACTCGGCGCCGCCGTTCCCTGGCCCTATGGAGGGAAGACTCGGGTGGTATCGGTAGATCTGGATCTGCCGGCACTGAAGTCGAAGAATCTGTCCCCCCAGGACGTGGTGAACGCCATCAGCGCGCAGAATCTGGTGCTTCCCAGCGGTACCGCCAAGATTGGAAGCACGGAGTACGACATCGAACTCAACACCAGCCCCAAAGTATTGGAAGAGCTGAACAATCTCCCAATCAAGACGGTCGACGGGGCAACCCTACTCATCCGGGACGTGGCGCAGGTTCGGGACGGCTATCAGCCGCAGCAGAATGTCGTGCGGCAAGACGGTGTGCGGGGCGCGCTTCTCACCGTGTTAAAAAGCGGTGCGGCCTCGACTCTCGACGTGGTGGCTCGAGTGAAAGCTACGATGCCGCGAATTCTTTCCGGTCTTTCTCCCGAGCTCCGGGTGAATGAATTCGCGGATCAATCGATCTTCGTCCGGTCTGCCGTTGATGCCGTTCTAAAGGAAGGTCTAGTGGCGGGAGCTCTCACCGCGGTGATGATCCTTCTCTTCATTGGATCGTGGCGCAGCACGCTCATCATCGCTCTCTCCATTCCCCTGTCGGTGCTCAGCTCACTCACCGTGCTCACGGCGCTGGGAGAGACCCTCAATCTCATGACCTTGGGGGGCCTTGCTTTGGCGGTCGGTATCCTGGTGGATGATGCGACAGTGGAGATAGAAACGTGCATCGACAGATGGCGACAGGAAAGCCGCTGGAGCAGGCGATCCTGGATGGCGCGCAAGAGATAGCCCTTCCCGCCTTGGTGTCCACATTGTGCATCTGCATCGTCTTCCTCCCGATGTTTTTCCTCCAGGGTGTGGCGCGTTACCTCTTCGTTCCGCTGGCGGAAGCGGTGGTGTTTGCGATGCTCGCGAGTTACGTGCTCTCACGAACGCTGATCCCGACCCTGGTGCTCTGGTTCTATCGAAACTCCCCGTATCACGGTGAGCACGTGGTGGCGACCACGAGTTCCCTGTGGCTGCGTCCGTTCCTCGCGATTCAGGCAGGATTTGAGCGGCAGTTCGCTCGATTCAAAAAGCATTACCAAGACCTCCTGCGAGCCGTCCTGCGCGCGCGGGCGCCTTTCGCCTGCTGGTTTTTGTTATTTTGCCTGGGCTCATGGCTGTTGATGCCGCAGCTCGGTCAGGATTTTTTCCCCAGCGTCGATGCAGGGCAGTTTCGACTCCATCTCCGCGCTCGCACCGGAACTCGCATCGAAGAGACGGTTCAGCTGGTGGAGCGGGTGGAGTCGGTGATCCGGAGTGAGATGCCCACGTCCGAACTCGGAGGAATTCTCGACAATATCGGCATCCCCAATTCCGGCATCAGTCTGAGCTATAGCAACAGCGGTCTGATCGGACCGGGAGACGCGGACATCCTGGTCTCGCTGAACGCCGGGCATGCGCCGACCGCTGAGCATGTATCCCGCATTCGGCTGCGACTCAATCGAGAGTTTCCCGGCACCCTGTTTTATTTCCTCCCAGCCGACATCGTGAGCCAGACGCTGAATCTAGGGCTCCCCGCTCCCTTCGATGTACAAATCGTCGGCAGGGATCAGCTGCACAATCGTGAAGTCGCTGCCCGCTTGGCGGAACGGATCCGCTCAATCCCCGGCGCAGTTGACGTTCGAGTCCAGCAGCCCGCGGATCAACCGAGGCTCCAGTTCTCGATCGATCGCCTGAAGGCAGGGCAGATTGGCTTGACCGAGCGTGATGTGGCGAACTCGGTGCTTCTTAGCCTCAGTGGCAGTGGACAGAGCCAGCCCTCCTACTGGCTGAATCCGAAGGTGGGGATTCAGTATTTGGTCAATGTGCGGGCGCCGGAGTATCGAATGGAGTCGCTCTCGGCGCTGAACAGCATTCCCATCAACGCGGGTGTGGCCGGCGAGGGAAACGGTCAGATCCTGGCGAATCTCGCAAGTTTCCGACGAGTCGCCGGGTCCGCGGTCATCTCGCATTACAATGTGCAACCGGTGATTGATGTATTCGGGGGTGTCAGCGGACGGGACCTCGGCGGAGTGCTGCGAGAGATTCGACCTTTGCTGAGTCAGGCGGAGAAGGAGCTTCCTCGAGGCAGCTACCTCGTGATGCGCGGGCAGGCAGAAACCATGAATGCCAGTTTCCTGGGGCTCTCCGTCGGAATGGTGATGGCCATCGCTCTGGTCTATTTGTTGTTGGTGGTGAATTTCCAAAGCTGGCTTGATCCACTGATCATCATCTCCGCGCTCCCAGCCGCATTGGCCGGAGTCATCTGGGCGCTCTATCTGAGCTTCACCACACTCAGCGTGCCGGCGTTGATGGGCGCGATCATGAGTTTGGGGGTAGCAACTTCGAATGCGGTGCTGGTGGTCAGCTTCGCGCGAACCAATTTGGATGAGGGCCTCGATCCTTTGGCCGCAGCCTGGCAGGCGGGGACCAGTCGGCTGCGCCCCGTGCTCATGACCGCACTCGCGATGGTGATCGGGATGTTGCCCATCTCCCTTGGCTTGGGTGAAGGCGGTGAGCAGAACGCGCCGCTGGGACGCGCCGTGATCGGAGGCTTGATCGCAGCCACCGGCGCGACTCTCTTTTTCGTGCCCGTGGTTTTCGCCATTCTGCATCGGTTCGCTGAATCGCGAAGTCGGAAGAAGAGCCTGCATCGCGACGTGCCCGGGCTGCAACCCGAGGCCTCGATGCTCGCTTGATCGGTTTGGAAAATGATGAACAAAGTGAACCCTGTCCCACCAGATCAGCAGCGCAGACGTGGATCGGAACCGCTAGGGACCGATGTCGATGCCCTAGGGCCGCTCACCACGACGCCGGCACGACGCCTGAAGACGCTGGGTCTCGTGGTTCTTCTTGTGGTTCTTTTCGGGATTGTAGCGGGCCTGTTGCCGCGCTTGCGTCAGAGAGCCGCGTTGCGGGAGGAGAACCGCGAACTGGCGGTGCCGACGGTGGCTGTGGTCCTCCCGGTTGCGAGTGAGGGCGGCCCCGGCCTGACCCTGCCCGCCGAGGTAAAACCACTCATGGAAACTATCGTGTATGCGAGAGCGAACGGTTATCTCAAGCGCTGGCTCGTGGACCTCGGTGCCACGGTGGTGGCGGGACAGTTACTCGCAGAAATCGACACGCCCGAGATCAATCAGGAGCTTCTCAAGTCGCGCGCGGAACTGGCACAGGCCGAGGCGTCGCGCACCTTGGCTCGGACCACTGCGGAACGTTGGATCCATCTTGTGAAAAACGGGAGCGTGAGCCTGCAAGAGTCGGCAGAGAAAGAGGCCGATCTGGCTTTGAAGTCCGCCATCGTTGATGGTGCCCGAGCGAATGTGAACCGACTCGAGGAGCTGCAGTCGTTTTCGCGTGTCACCGCACCGTTTTCGGGGGTGATCACCGCGCGCAAAGCCGACACCGGCGATCTGATCAACAACAGCGGAAACAGCAACAGCAAGGAACTGTTCCGACTGGCACAGACCGACACGCTCCGCGTGTTCGTCCATGTGCCCCAGACCGCCGCCCGCGGCGTGGCGCCTGGCACCCTGGCCGAGCTCACTGTCCCTGAGCTTGCAGGACAGGTGTTCCAGGCCAAGGTAGTGCGGCAGGCGGGCATCATGGAGACAGGGTCGCGAACTATGCTAGTGGAGCTGGAGGTCACCAACGAAAAACGACAGATCATGGCCGGCAGCTATGCGCAGGTGCGATTCCAGGAAGCGACTTCGGAAGCAGTCCTGACGCTGCCCGCGAATAGCGTCCTCTTTCGCGCGGAAGGCCCACAAGTGGCCTTGGTGCAACCGGACGGGACGGTCGAGTTGCGACGTGTGGAATTGGGCCGCGACTTCGGGCCCACGATCGAGATCTTGAGCGGTTTGAAAGCGACCGATTCGGCGGTATTGAATCCGATGGATTCCCTCGCCAACGGAGCCAAGGTGCGCGTCGCCGAGCCGCCCCAAGACCCCAAGCCGGCGCACCGGTCCACCGACGCGAATGTCGCGCACTAGGGAACCCGTTCCGAACCGGCATCCGCTTGGTGAGAAGCCGCCCCCAATCCGGGCCCGAATCGTCCGATACGGACGACGCTAGTGCGACTGTGATTCGCACCAACACAGCGGGGTGAAAGTGCCGGTTAGGCCCTGTTCACCAGGCCTGTGACGGAAGGCAACTGCGTCGCCGTCCTCAAGGCAAACGCTCCTGAATTGCTGACAGAACCTTGAGGGGCGTGATTCCACGCAGACATTCCAGCGTTGAAGCGTAGTGGCAACTCTGCTTCAGACACGGGGAGCAGGGAAGGCCAAGCCGAATTCCAAGCGTCTCCTGCCGATACGGTCCGGTGCGCCTCGGATCGGTGGGGCCGAAGAGACCCACCACCGGTTTTCCTAAAGCCGCTGCGGCATGCATGGGGCCGGTGTCGTTGGTCACCATCAGCTCGGAACGGCGGAGCCACTCAATCATCTCGAGCAGCGTGATGCGTCCGGTAAGATCCACCGATCGATCGGGTGCGATTGACGCGAGTCGTTCCCCGAATGGCCGGTCGTCGCTCCCGCCGAGAATCGCAAACCCAAAATCCGGGTTCTTCCCCCGAAGCTCCCGAATCAGCTGCTCAAAATGTTCGATCGGCCAGCGTTTGTTCCACCATCGTGCGCCGGGCTGCAAGCAAATCCAGCGACGTCCTGCGGCAGGCCACTTCCGCTCCACCGATTCCAGCGCCTCAGGTCGGATAGGCAGCCATTGAAAATCCCGATGCACGGGCACTCCAAGCGTTCTTAGCACTTCCAGGTACCAATCCACGGCATGAGTCGTCGCGCTGGCTCGGCGCACCGCAAGATCATAGAACGCGGAAGCCCCCTCGCGCGGGTCATCCACTCCGATGGTCAATCCTCCATTGGCAACCCAGCTGACCAGGCCACTCCGCAGCAAGCCTTGCAGATCAATGACCCAGTCAAAGTGACGCCGTCGCATTTCAAGCACCGAGCGAACGAAGCGACGACCGCCCTGCCAGCGGCGGAGCTCGGCGCGATTGAAAGGAATGACCCCATTCAGATCCGGATCGCCCTCGAACAACGGCACCAGCGACGTATCCACCCACCAAGCGATAAAGGCGTCCGGAAATCGTAGACGGAGCAGACGGAGCACCGGAATCGCCTGAAGCACATCCCCCAGCGAGCTGGGCTTCAAGATCAGGATGCTGGCCGGGGAAACGCTAGCAGCCAGCGAAGGTTTCGCAGGTAGCGACAGGTGGGACGTAGCGTTTTGAGCAAACCGATGCGCTGGGTGGACGGGGTCGGTTGAGTCGTGTTCTTGGTTTCTCAAGGCTCCAACCGATCATTTCCCGTGTGACAGGCGATCAGCGAGTCGCGGGGGGAGGCCGGCATCCAGAATCTTCTTCTGGGCTTTGGCGATGTCGTAATCCAAACGACGGAGCTCGATGGTTCCCTCGTCCAAATCGTAAACCACGTAGGCGGCTTTCGGATTCAGATCCCGGGGCTGACCTACACTGCCCACGTTCACGAAATACTTCCGGCCCGCCTCAACCTTGAATTTCGAATAGGTGCCACCCCGCACCATGCTATCGCGGATGAACGCGACCGGCACATGGGTGTGGCCAAAGAAACACACGCTGGTGTTTTGGTAGGTGAAGCTGGCGGCAGCCGCGAGCTTGTCGAAGACATAGCCCCAGCGTTGAGGAACATCGAGTGTGGCGTGGACCATGGAGAAGCTGGCCACCAGACGCACATAGCGGAGATCGCGCAGCCACTGACGGTCCTCGACGGAAAGTTGCTGACGGGTCCACTGGACAGCCTCGGCGGCATGGGGATTGAACCCCTCCAGGGTATCGTCCATGGAGCAGTACTCATCATGATTCCCTTTCACGCAAGGCATGCCCATGCTCCGCACGATTTCCAGGCATTCGCGAGGGTTGGCTCCATAGCCGACCACATCCCCAATGCAGCAATAGTGGGTGCACTTCTGTTCTTTGGAGTCGGCGAGCACGACCTCGAGCGCCTCCAGATTCGAATGAATGTCAGCTATGACCGCGTACTTCATTGTCTGCTCTTATCGGACGATCTCAAAGCCCTTGTAGGAGGCGACAGCAGCACCCCAGCAGGCATCCTCATGTCGAATGCAGGGACCCAGGCCGGAATCCCTAATGGCTTGCAGGAAAGCGTTCAGCTCCTCCCGTTCACCTTCCATGACCAGTTCCACCCGACCATCGGGCAGGTTTTTCACTTCACCGGCCACCTCATAACCTAGGGCAACGCTTTTGACTGTGTAACGGAATCCAACTCCCTGGACGTTTCCAGAGTAGTGAACTCGAACACTTTCACGTTTGCCAGAGACCATGAGCACCGAGGAACGTATCCCAAACCGTCAAGAAGACCAGCGGCGGAGCTAATTTTCTTGGGGTGGATAAAGCCACAACCGGAAACCCTCAGGCAACGACTAATTCCGGTCTTTTGTCTGTCTTTCCCGATTCTCCATGCAGTAAACCAACCCGGTGCGCATCGTGAACACGATCCGGTCCCTGCAACGACTGGCCCGCTCCTGGCAACGCAGCGGCCAGGCGATCGGATTCGTTCCGACCATGGGATATCTGCACTCAGGGCATGTGAGCTTGATCCACCGCGCCCGACGGGAGGTGGGGTCCCAGGGCATTGTGGGAGTGAGCATTTATGTCAACCCGACCCAGTTCTCGCCCTCCGAGGACTTAAGCCGCTACCCGCGAGATTTCGCCCGTGATCGGCGGCTCTGCCGGGAGGCCGGTGCCGATTTCCTCTTTTTCCCCTCCGATGCGCAGATGTATCCCCAGCGCGACCGAGGCGACTACAGCACTTATGTCGCCGAAGAGCGGCTGAGCCAGGGCATGGAGGGAGCGGCTCGCCCTACCCATTTTCGAGGGGTGACCACGGTGGTCGCGAAGTTGTTCAACGTCGTTCTTCCTCAAGTTGCGGTATTCGGTGCCAAGGATTTCCAACAGGCTGCGGTGATAAAACGGATGGTGAAGGATCTGAACTTCCCCGTGCGAATCGTAGTCGCGCCAACGGCTCGGGAGGCAGATGGCCTCGCGATGAGCTCCCGGAACGCCTACCTCTCCCCGGAGCAGCGGCGTCAGGCTCCCTGTCTTTGGGAAGCGATTCGCACCGCCCGTCGGGAGGTCGTGAAGGCCCAGGGCAAGCTCCGAGCCAAATCTTTAATCTCTCGGTTGACCCGAGAACTGGAAGCGCACTCAGAGGCTCGAGTGGATTACCTGGCATTCTTCGATCCGGCGACGCTCCAGCCGGTGGATCGAATCGAACACGGAGTCCAATTTGCGCTGGCGGTGTTCCTCGGGAAAACCCGACTTATCGACAATGGCCGACTCTAGCGAGTCTGATGTCCTGATCATGGCAACGAATACACCCACCACGAGACCCTTTGATTTCCTAGTTTTGGGAAGTGGAATCGCCGGACTTTTCTACGCGCTCAAGGTGGCCGCGCAAGGTCGTGTGGCGATCATCACCAAGAAACATCGCGCGGAATCGAACACCAATTACGCGCAAGGCGGAATCGCGGCGGTGATCGGCAAGGAGGACTCATTCGAGGCGCATATTCACGACACGCTCGAAGCGGGAGCGGGGCTCTGTCGCGAGAAGGTGGTGCGCACCATTGTGGAGGAGGGACCTTCGAGAATTGCCGAACTGATCGAGCTCGGAATGCGCTTCTCCGAACGTGAGCGACCGCTGTCGCCAGGCGAAACCGAACTGGATCTTGGGAAAGAAGGAGGACATTCCCAGCGGCGCATCTTGCACGCTAAAGACGTCACCGGACGTGAGCTCGAGCGTGCTCTGCTGGCGGCGGTGGCTCGTGAGCCGAATATCCAGATCTTCGAAAACCATTTCGCCATCGACCTAATCACCACCAAGAAGCTGGCTCTCGTCGGTCCCAATCGCTGCTGCGGAGTATACGCTCTGTCTCGGGTGAGCGGTCAGGTGGATACCTTTGCCGCCCCGGTTGTGGTGCTCGCTACCGGAGGCTGTGGGAAGGTTTATCTCTATACCACCAATCCCGATATCGCGACGGGTGACGGTGTCGCGATGGCCTACCGGGCCGGTGCCCCGGTCGCGAACATGGAGTTCATCCAGTTCCATCCTACCTGTCTCTACCACCCGCGCGCGAAATCGTTTCTGATCAGCGAGGCGGTGCGCGGAGAGGGGGGCATTCTGAAGACGGTGGCAGGCGTTCCGTTTATGGATCGCTATCATCCGCTGAAATCGCTCGCGCCGCGGGACATCGTCGCCCGCGCGATCGACAGCGAGATGAAAAAGAGCGGTGCTGATTGCGTGCTGCTCGACATCACCAACAAACCAGCCCCCTTTATCATCGATCGTTTTCCAAACATCTATCGCACGTGTCTATCGTTCGGAATCGATATCACCAAGGAATCGATCCCGGTGGTGCCGGCCGCCCACTATCAATGCGGAGGTGTGGTCACCAACGTGGATGGGGAGACGGAAATCCTGGGACTTTACGCCATTGGAGAAGTCGCCTGCACTGGGCTCCACGGAGCAAATCGACTCGCCAGCAACTCCCTGCTCGAGGCGTTGGTGTGTTCCCATCGGGCGGCTCAGAGGATCCTTGCAACGCGGGTTCCGCGGGTGGAAATCGAGCTTCCCGCCTGGCAGTCTGGTAACGCCGCCAATGCAGACGAGTTGGTTGTGGTTTCGCATAACTGGGATGAAATCCGACGCCTGATGTGGGACTACGTGGGTATCGTACGCTCTCAGAAGCGACTGCAGCGAGCGCGGACGCGCATAGCAAACCTGCAGGAGGAGATCCAGGAATACTACTGGGACTTCATCGTCACCACCGATCTCTTGGAGCTTCGGAACATCGCCACCGTCGCCGAGCTGATCGTCGGGTGCGCCTTGCAGCGTCCCGAGAGCCGGGGATTGCACTATACCCTGGACTTCCCGGATCAGAATCCCGAGTGGGCCCAACGGGATACCATTCTCCGGAAGTCGTCCGTGCTCCCTTGACTCACTTTTCCGTGCTCGATAGCTTCGCCGCCATGAAACAACGCCGTCTTGTATGGCTCGCCATTTTTCTCGCGTGGGTGGCGTTCCCGTACCGATCCCCCGCGCCGTTGATCTACACACCGGGGGAAGGCTGGCGCTACGAAAAGGCCGGCGGCGAGGGCAAGTGGCTCCGCACTCGGGCTAAAGATCAGCTCGACGTCGCTCAGAAAGCGTTCGACGCCAAAGACTATTCCCAGGCCCGCAAGGCCGCCCGACGCACTGTCGCTCAGTGGCCGTTCTCCGACTACGCCCCGCAGGCTCAATATGTGCTGGCACGATCCGAGGAGGCTCTCGGAAACGAAGAGCGCGCGTTCAAGGAATTTCAAAGACTGGTCGAGAAGTATCCGAAAATCGACAACTACGACGATGCGCTGAAGCAACAGTTCACCATCGCAAACCATTATCTCGCCGGAAAATGGTTCCGTGTGTTGGGAACCCTCCCCCTCTTCCCCTCCATGGATCGCACCATCAAATACTATGAGCAGATCGTCAAAAGCGGGCCGTATAGCTCCGTGGGTGCGCAGGCTCAGATGAACATCGGGGCTGCTCACGAAAAGAAGCTGGCAAAGGACTATCCTGAGGCTGCGCACGCGTACGAGAGAGTGGCCGATCGCTACAACGACCAACCCATCGCGGCCGAAGCAATCTACAAAGCGGGCCAGGCGTATCTCAAGCAGGCTAAAACCGCAGAATACGATCAAAGCATCTCCGCCCAGGCGATTGCTACCTTCACCGACTTCAACACTCTCTATCCCGACAGTGACAAGGTCCAGGAGACGAAGAAGGCGATCTCCAGCCTAAAGACCGAACAGGCCCGAGGCAGCTTTGCGATTGCTCACTTCTATGAGAAGCGAAGTCTTTGGGAAGGGGCGCAGATTTACTACAACGAGGTGCTGATCAAGGACCCGGACTCGAAGCTGGCCGAAGAAGCTCGCCGTCGAATCGAAGGAATCAAGAAACGCCTTCAGAAGTGATCGATTCCTCACAGCACCACGAATCGCGTCGAGCGGGGGTTTGCCAATGGATCCCCGGTCTCGGCCTGATTCTTATGCTCGCGGGGTGCGCAGCCTATCAGCTTGGCCCCACCAACCATCGCATCGCTGGGGCTCAGAGCATTCAGGTGAATCCCTTCGTCAACCAAACGATTGAGCCCCGCCTGACCGTCGCCATCGGAAATGCACTTCGCAAGGACCTTCAGCAAGATGGCACCTACCAGCTCGATACCCACGACACTGGAGATATTATCGTTAACGGCACAATTACTAAGTTCAATCGGACCTATTTGTCGTTTGATCCGAAGGATGTAGTGACGCCTCGGGACTATCAGTTGGAAGTGACAGCCCTGGTTGTGGCGACCGAGCGAAGCACCTCGAAGGTGATCATGAGTCGAATCGTTTCCGGCCATACCACCATCCGAGTCGGCAGCGATGTAAACAGCGCTGAGAACCGGGCCGTGCCGCTCCTAGCGGAAAACCTGGCTAAGAAAGCTTCTTCCCTTTTAACGGACGGCGATTGGTAAGAAATCGCAGAGGGCTCGGTTTAGCCGCAAGAATCGTAAGAAAGACGGAGTTCAAATGGGTAGCGGCACCTCGCGCGAGCGCCGCCAACTTCAACCGCCGCGACCACCGGACTGAATCAATTTCTAGCAACCTGTCGGACTTGTCCCCACCGGACGTGAGTCCGGCTGAGGAGTTCGTTTGTGCTGAGCTACCCCTTAGCAGGCCGACGCC
>JAYTTC010000596.1:0-4194 GCA_043745255.1 Verrucomicrobiales bacterium | reverse complement strand
TGAACTTTGCAAAACCCTCACCGACACGGAAACGACTTTTCCAACCACCTCCCTCCGTCTCGTCTATCGCCAAGTGGGTTCAGCCTGATTCCACTCTGCATCAGGAGTTCTGAGGCTGGAGGAGTCCTCCGAGGGGCCGGCTCGGAAGTATTATTCGCTAAGCCGGGAGGGTCGGAAAGTCTTGGAGGAGATGGATGGGTTTTTGGAGGCATTGAACGAAGGAACTCAAAGTCTGGATCGGAAAAGGGGGCGCAAAACATGATGACGTGGACATTGTCGGCGCGGGATTGTGTGGAGAGATACTTGGAGGACTCGCGAGCGCGATTGGGTCCGGTCGGGGCGGATATTGAGGAGGTGGTGGCCGATCTGCGCCGCCACATCGAAGAAGAGGCCGCACTGCATCAGTTGCAGGTGGTGACAGAAGAGGATGCCCGGGCGATTCTGGCGATGCTGGCCACATGGAGACTGCGTTCCCACTTGAAGCGGCGTCAGACAGAGTGCGCTGGCCACCTAACGCGGGGTTGGGGCTGGGCGATGGGAATGCCGCTCGGACGGAGAGCGGTGGATCGAGCAATCGCTCCAGAGTTCCCCCGAGGCGATCCCTCCCAGGATCGCAATTCTCCTGGACGGATCGATTGGCATGCGATCTCAGCTGCCAGCAGTGATTCAGGCCTTGAGACGATTGCCAACGGGTTCAGAGCTTAAGGTCTGGTACGCGTCCGAGCACAATCGATTCCCTCCTCCAAGCGAGTCTCTGGGGACAGGGACCCGCGTCACCCACGCTGTTCGACCTTCCGACGGAGGCGGCTGCGAACCGGATTCTCGAGAAGCTGGATGCGGCGAACGTCGTTTGCATTCCACCAGACTCAAGGAAAGTCGCTAGCCGTGTCGAAGCGGTGATACAGCGGTGGACGGCAGGAGAGGGGCAATGCAGGTTCGTCCGAGGGCTCGCTACCGAAACCTTTTCAGGAGGTGCTGAAGAGGTCGATGTTTCCGCGTCGTCACACGTGGTGCGACTCTGGGCGTGGGCGGAAGTGCGACGGCTTCTCGAGTCCAAGGAGCCGTCGAAGGCATTGGAGCTCGCAATGCGGTATCAGCTGGTTACTCCGATCAGCGGAGCCGTCGTGTTGGAGACGGCGAGCCAGTATCTTGCCAACGGGCTCACACCGATTGATCCGGGATCCGTGCCCACCGTGCCGGAGCCGAGCCCATGGGCGATGTTGGGGATCGGACTGGGGGCAATCTTCCTCGGTCACCGTGCCGCGAGGAAGCGGTTCTTCCCTCGCTCCATCCTTGTCGATGGCGATACGTTTACCCGCTTGCATGGCACTATCTCTTCGACTCCACTTTCAGCCATGGATCCTCTTGCGAACAGATGGGCGCGGTCGATGGTGCGGCTCGCTATCAACCTCCTCTACCTCATGATTTGGGGGTTTGCCGGGATCAGCAAACTGATCGACGGGCGGCCGGCGTGGTTTGCTGAAAAGTTCGGTTCCACCTTCCTCGGGAGGTTTCCCGGGGTCACTGCATCGTTCTGGCTGGTGGCCGCCGCAGAGCTGCTTACCTTCCTCCTCGCTGTGACCGCCTTGGTGCGCGGGGAATTCCTAGGGCGTCGCGGGATGACCTACCTGACCGCTGCCTTGGTGATGAGTTTGCTGGTATTCGTTCAACTCGGTTTTGGGCTATGGCTCACCCACGACTTCAACGGCGGATTCCAGCAGTTCGTTTACTTCGGCGTGACTCTGGTAGCCCTCCACACGGTGCAAGCAACAGAAGTCCAATTGAAGAACGGTTTAACGTAGGAACACTCGACACCCTCGCGACTCAGTCTTCTTCAAAACGCTGTCCGCGCAGGCTGCGGGTTACACCTTTCGCGTGTTTTGAGGTATCGGCACGCACTCGCTCCTCCCGTCGCGGCGCGAACTGCGCCACCTCTCCGCGGAGCTTGTGGAATCCGGCTAATCGCGATTCCGTCAGCATTCCTTCCTGGACCGCCTGGCGCACGGCGCAACCGGGCTCTTTTTCATGCTGACAATCGGTGAAGCGACAGTGCGTGGACATCTCTTCGATGTCGGCGAAAGCCGACTCCAGTCCCTCCCCACCCTCCCACAACTGAAGCTCCCGCAGACCCGGAGTGTCGATGAGCACTCCGCCGCCAGAAAGGAAGACCATCTCCCGGCTCGTCGTGGTGTGGCGTCCCTTCTGGTCGACTTCTCGAACCGGAAGCACATGCTGGCTTTCCTCGCCGACCAGGTAGTTGATGAGGGTCGATTTTCCTGCGCCGGACGGGCCGAGCAATGCCACGGTTCGCCCTTTGCGCAGGCGCTTTTTGATCGCGGCTACTCCCTGGTTTGCGATGCAGCTGATCGCCAGCACGGCCGCTCCCTTGGTGAGAGTGGACGCAGCGTTTACCGCAGCACGAACGTCTTTGCAGAGGTCGGCTTTGGTGAGAACCACGGTGGGCCGTGCACCGCTTTCCCAGGCCAGGGTGAGGAATCGTTCGAGGCGGCGGAGGTTCGGCGGAACGGCCAGCGATTCCACGATGAACACCTCATCAATGTTCGAGGCGAGAACTTGCTCTTCTGTCGCTTTCCCGGCGGCATTGCGTGAAAATTTGGTGCGACGAGGAAGCACTGCGTGGATGACGGCCCGGGATTCCCCCGCGATGGATTCGAAGGCCACCCAGTCTCCGACTGCCGGATAGTCGCTCGCGTGCGGTGCTTGATGCCGGAAACGTCCCGAAACCTCTGCAGGGAGAACTTCGCTCGCTGTCCAGACCTCGTAGCCACCGCGATGTTGCACCGCCACCCGAGCGGCGGTCAGTCCGTCCTTGGAGAACGGCGCAAAGGCCTCCTCAAAAAACGGACACCAACCCAATGCACGCAAACTCATGTGCGCTCAATGCAATTCGGTTTCATAGCCAGCCATGCGTCCCAGAGAATCCCGCAGGGAGGGTCATCCGTCCAGTTGTCATTGATGTCGCGCGGCGGGGGATGGGCCGATACGGCCCACGCTACAGAGTTGTGTGAAAAGTCCCATTCAGACCTCCGCCATGAATGAAGAGCTCACCCACTTTTGAGGGCAACCCTCCCCTCAGTGTGCGAAACAGGCAGGGTTTTGCGTCGACAAACAGATCCTTCAGGATTAACCCGGTGTCCTCCTATGCAAGAACTCAACTACTCTAAATCGCCAGCCTGGGTCATCGGCTCCAGGATCGACGCGGTGCTCCTCAGCCTCTGTCTCGCCTGGGGAGGCGGTGCGTCGTTCGGAGCGGAGACAGGTTCAGCGAACTGGCCGCAGTGGCGTGGCCCTCTTGCCAATGGCGTCGCCCCGGAAGAAAATCCACCGACCACCTGGACCACTCCGCTCATCGTCCAGCACGAAGGGATCCCGCAGGTCATTGTGTGTGCGAGCGGACGTGTGTATCTCGTGGGCCGCAACGGGACGAGTCTAGTGTTGAAAAATTCTGGCGCGTTCGACGTGCTGGCCACCAACCGGCTTGACGAGAAGTTCGACGCTTCGCCCGCAATCGCGGGCAAGGAAATGTTCCTGCGCGGCCACGAATACCTTCACTCGCTGGCGGAGAAATGAGGCTTCGCTACGATCCCTATGAATCAGCCCGAGAATCTGCTTGCCTCATCTGGAACTATGCCGATGATTCGCCTCTATCACGGTCGAGCGGAGAGATGGCTGAGTGGTCGAAAGCGACGGTTTGCTAAACCGTTATACGGGTTAAACCGTATCGGGGGTTCGAATCCCCCTCTCTCCGCCATATTAAGGACTTACAATTTCCTACCGAAGCTTCTACATATTCCTTGCCTGATTCTATCAGACACTTATCAGACAGTGGATGGATGAATTCGACCGAGAATACTCCTGGCCCCATCGTGGTTCGAAGGGGAAGCGTCCAGGTGCGGATCTACTCGGTCACTCGTAAATCTGGGCTCCGGAAGGGCGTTCAATTTTATCAGGTTGGGGACTATACCAGGGGATCGCGGAAGTTAGTCTCCTTCGGCTCCCTGTCAGATGCCAAGACCGCTGCCGAGCGGGTAGCCACCCTTTTGTCGCGGGGTGAGACTTATGCGGCGGGTTTCGGAGCGGAAGAGCGCGCCGTATTCTCCCGATTGACCGAAATCATGAAGCCTCTGAACGTTCCTCAGGATCTCCAATCTCGCCTCTCTCGCTTCGCATCTT
>JAYTTC010000595.1:0-4200 GCA_043745255.1 Verrucomicrobiales bacterium | reverse complement strand
TCCCGAAACTGTCCCGGAGGCTTGCTTGAGAAAAGCAATCAACGTGTGAGTCGCAATCTTCGCCTCGCACACCAAAACGCAGCATCATGAAGCTTTTTTGTTCCGTCCCGTTCCGTCGCGAACAGGGGGCGGGGGGCGGCCACGCCGCGAGGGGGAGTGAGCCTATTCACTGGTTTCCTGCGACAGAGTTGGAACAAAAAGAGCTCCGTGGTTACCTGAGCTGTACGTCTGCCGAACGGTCTACAGCGACTTCAGAACGCCTGGGGAAGTGGCTCAAATCGCAGCCTGAGATCTCCGTGGTCAGCCAGCAGGCGTCGACACAGGGCCTCAGCTTCACCGGCCAGATTCTGAACGAGCACACGGGTCCCCGAAGTTACGCACTTCAAGAGGCTCAAAGTCCATTTGATGTCCATAGCAGCAAAGGAAAAACCGATGAACCTGACCTCACTCGCGCTGGACATCACGAGTTCCGCCTGTCGCCAGACGCTCTCAAGGTAGCTCCTGTACGGCAGCTTGTTCGAGTTGCCGCCCAGCACAAAGTCCTTCTCCCAGGGAAACACGATCAAAGGCTCCACGTTGTCTCCGCGAAATGGGCCTGCGCTGCTCCCGAAGAACATCAAATCGTTGGGCACCGACTGCGAGTCCTTCGCGGTTACGTCATCATAGAACGAATACTTTGGTCGACCATGCTGTTCCTCGATACGGACCCCGACCGAGCCGTGCAGCTTCGCGAGACAAAATCCATTCTCGCGAAAACCAAACTCATCACCGAACGCGTGACTGAGTCCGGCGTTCAGCATGTCCTTTCCATAGGGCAGATACCGATGGTCCATGCCGCGGAGTCGGAAAAGGGCGATTTCGAACAGGCGATCGTAGTTGAACGAAAGGATTCGACAACCACTCGAGCGGCTTGCAGAAAATAGATCGTCGGCCCCTCCGAGGGTCCGGTGAACGAGCGAGCGATAGCCGGAAAGTGAATTTGTTCTGGCCGCGCCTTCCAAGGACATGAAGTACGCTGCGGTCGCTACCTTAGCGTCATGGATGATACGAAGTCGCCGACTGTAGTTCTCAATAGAGGAAAGCATTTTCAGATCAAGTGCACGCTGCATCACGCTGTAGACCAGTTCATCGAGCGTCTGAAAGTGGTGCTCTTTCAATAGGGAGACCGTGTCTAGGACAGCTTTCTGGATCCGTGACTGCCCATCCCCCAGCTCCTGAGCGAACTTTTCCAAGCCTGCACAGAAGCCTGCGGCTACAGGATACCCATAGGCGGCCGATGCGCCGGCCCCCAGTACGATCACGCTGTATCCTTTGCCTTCAGTCATAATTCGAGTGAATGAGTTGAACCTTGAGCTTCCGAGGTCGAGGATAGACCTTAACCGGCATACACACTCTGATCCCGCTCAGGGTAACTCTCGAAGATATGTTCGAAGAGGGCCGAACACTTCTCCTTGTAGACCTCGGGGGTGAAGATTCGGGGGAGGCCGCCATCAAGGACATCTTCGATCGCCAAGCGTAGCTGTGCTCGGGCTCCAGACTTGTTCCTCCAGTTGATGACCAGCAGATCGCGCATCCTCACCAAGAGATCGCGGGCGACTTTCTTCACCTCGGTTCGTTCGTCTTCACTGAGCTCGGGCGCGGGGCGCGTGAGGATATCGAAGATCACCAGCTCTTCCTCGGACAGCTTCTCGCGGACGTGCCGTTGCTCCTCCTCGCTCAAGCCGCGGCTGAGTTTCAGGAGTTCCTCCAACAGTTGTTGAATGTTCCGGCTGCCGACGTTGTAGGATTCAATCAACTCCTCGAACTTCTCCGCAAAATCGCCACGGGTCTTGTTCAGGCGAATCAGCTTTTCCAACTGAGCCCGGATGGCGGCCTTCAGGACTTCGAGATCAGTGTTCTTGTGCTTGGACTCTTTGAACTTCGAGGCGAGCGCGGCAAAATCGATCTTCGACAAGTCCATTACCGGCGCGGGTCTCTCGGGCACCGCGACGCCGGTGATCGAAGCATCGAGCAACTCGCCGATATCCCTCATGACTTCCGAAACGTCCACCGGATTGGGATTGAGCTTGGTCCGGATGGCGTCCGCGATGGCAGCGAGGCAGGCCACACGGCCCGCGAACTCCAAGGCCGCCGGGTCCGGCTTCACCGCGCCGAATAGCGTATTCACCATGCGCTCGTGGCCGAAGAACTCCCGGCGCATTGGGTCGGGTGAGATCAGTGCGTTGACCGCATCGTCAATCCACTGCAATCGCTCCAGACTGCCAACGCAAAATGAATCGAGAGCCGGAAGGATGACTCGGCGCGTGGCGCAGAACGCCGTGGCAGCCTCAACCGCCCCGAGCAAATCCGCGACGAGCTTCTGCTTGTCCCGCACCGGGTTCTCGCCGCCTGTGCCGGCACCGTAGATGGCCAGCGCTTTCTGCAGCGAGGCGAAAACATTCGCGTAATCGACGATCATGCCGCTGTGCTTGCCGGGGAAAACCCGGTTGGCCCGCGCGATGGTCTGCATCAGCGAGTGATTCCGCATCGGCTTGTCGAGATATACCGTGGAACAGCTCGGTGCGTCGAAGCCGGTCAACCACATGGCGCAGACAAACACCAGGCGCAACGGGTCGGTCGTGTCCTTAAACTTCTCGTCCAGGGCCTCATCATTCATCCGCTGGCGATGGGGCAGGATGTCGAGGCCGCGCGCCCGCATCTGCTCGATCTCGTTCTGACCGGGGGAGACGATGAGCGCCATGTCGGTCGTCTTAAGAACGTGCAGAGTGTGAAGCAACTCTGCTTCCCGCTTCCGGTTCAAAGACAGTTCTCGTTCTTCCTTGGGCAGGTAAGCCAACCGAGCCAAATCCTTCTGCACCCGCTCGCATCCCGCCACCCAATGCTTCCGCACCTTGTCGTGCATCCTGAGCGCCGTAGCCTTATCGATCGAGACCACCATCGCCTTGCCGACAAAGCCGCGACCGAGGAAATGTCGCACGATGTCCTGCGCGACCGTCTCCAATCGGTCGTCGCGCGTGAGGATGTGGTATTGCCGACTCAACTCGCATTCGAGCTTGGCTTCCTGTTCAGGGTTGAGCTCTGCGGCTTCGATGACAGCGTAGATGTCCTCGTTGAGGTCGGGGTTTACCAACTGCAACTCAGGTGTGCGGTTCTCGTAGAAGAGAGGCACGGTCGCGCCGTCCTCGACGGATTGCTGGAAGTCATAGATGGAAACATAATCACCGAAGACCTCCTTCGTGCGTTCCTCGCCTGCGATGAGTGGCGTGCCCGTGAAGGCCAGGAACAACGCCTTGGGCAGCGCCGCCCGCATGTTCAGCGCCAACGTGTCATATTGGCTGCGGTGTGCCTCGTCGGTGAGGACGATCACATCAGGCCGATCACAGAGCATCTCAGACGTCTGGAACTTATGAATCAAAGTGAAAACGTAGCGATGATTTCCTCGCAGGAGTTCCCTGAGATGCACGCCGCTCTCAGCATGAGACTCGTCGGCTTCGCTCACCGCGCCGCACGCCTTAAACGTCTTGGCAATCTGGTCGTCCAGTTCCACGCGGTCGGTGGCGACCACGAATGTCCAGTTGCCCGAGACCTTGCGCAGCACCTTCTGCGCGAAGAACACCATCGAGAAACTCTTACCGCTGCCCTGCGTCTGCCAGAACACGCCGCCGCGCCCGTGGCCCAGCTTGCGCGCCTCCAGCATGGAAGCGATGGCGTTGTTGACGCCCAGGAACTGGTGGTTCTGGCCAAGGATCTTCACCAGCCCGGCCTTGTGCTCGGAGAATAGGGTGAAGTTCTCCGCCAGGTCGAGCAGGCGGGCGCGGTCGCAGGTGCCGCGCAGCATCACTTCCAGCGACACGCGGCGCGGTTCGTCCTCGCGCTCGATGCGCTTCCACTCGAAGAACCGCTCCCAGTCGGCGGTGAGCGAGCCGACGCGGCTATCGGTGCCGTTGCTGGCAATCATCAGCGCGTTGAACCAGAACAGGTTCGGTATCTGCTGTTTGTAATGCGTCAGGTTTTCATCAAACGCAGCGCGGGCGGGTACGCCTGGCTTCTTCAGCTCAATCACCACCCAAGGCAAGCCATTCACAAAGCCCACCAAATCCGCGCGACAGGAATACAGCGCGCCGGTCACGCTGAACTGGCTCACCAGCAAAAAATCGTTGTTCTGCGGTTGCTGCCAGTCCACTACGCGCAGCCGCTCGG
>JAYTTC010000594.1:0-15913 GCA_043745255.1 Verrucomicrobiales bacterium | reverse complement strand
CTGGACTGATGCTCTTGCGTGCAGAGACGATCGCCTCGGCCAGCGGTCCGTCGATTTCCGGAACGGTCGCGAGAACTTCTGCTGAAGCGGTGTTGAGATTGATCAGCCCGTCGATTCGATGCTGTCGCGTGGTGGTGAAATGGTCGAGCAACGCGGGAAGCTCCGCCTTACCGATGCCCGACTTGATTTCCTGCTCTGCTCCCCCGGGCGGCTTGATCTTGTAGCTGGCCTCCAACAGTTCAGCAATCGTGTCCACCTTAAGGTTGTTCGCGCGCAGCAGGGCGACGAAATTTGTGATCGCGGCCGGCAGTTCACTCGACGGAAAGCCATCCTTGGGATCATTCACATTGGTCCGGGCAACGCCCTCGCTGTCCTCGTTGAGATCGTAGGAGGAGGTGGTGAAATAGCGACGCAGGCCGAGATCCAACCGACCATCCCCGTTGTCGGGTGGAAAACGGGTGTCGCCGTCGTCCTCATTCGGATCGAGACGATAATTCATGTTGAGATCTTCCCCATAGAGCAGCGAGGGAGTAAAGCCACGAACCAGCAGCAGCTCATCGACGGTGCTCAAGGGACCATTCCGCACGGCATACCGGTGGGGGAGGGTGTCGTAGTGCTCCTGTTCTGCACCCTCGGGACGAGGAATATTGTCCCCGTCCACGAAATCACGTAGCGCCTGGACCATCGCGGGTTCCAGTCGCGGCAGTTTTATCAGGTCGGTCGTGTGCGCAGCATTTACATTCAACTTGGACGCTTCGTCGACCAATCCATAGCGAAGATCGCGAAGAGTCTCGTTATCTCCGGGAGAGAAGACGGTGAAATACCAGCGGTCGGAGCCGTCATCGAATACCAATCGATCCCGGAACACGTGCGGATTATCGTACCACTCCAGGGGTGAGGAGGTGTTCCGACCCGCGATTCGAAATGCCTCCTGCACACCACTCATCGCCGCGGCCCACGCTTGTTCGGCTCCGAGGCTGGCTGCCGAGGCGGTATCGGATGCTTTCATGCGGAACAACAAGCTGGCCGCCACCATGGACACCAAAAAGATGACCACCAGCACCGCGACCAGCACGAATCCTCGCGGCTCTAAATGAGTTCGCAATATCATGGTGGGCCTCCTGGTATGGAGGCCTGAGCCACCGCGCGGCGCGCGAGACCGCCTGCAGGGAGATGAATCGTGCGCCGAAAGAGTTCGAAGGGGTAGTCGATGGGATCGGTTCCCTCGGGGAGCGCATCCAAACCCAAGCTCACTTCCACCCCCTGAGGCAGCTCGACGTTTTTCCACGCATCCGCCCATGCCTGGCCGTCCCAGTAGGAAAACCGCAGAAAGTGAATATCCTCGGTGAGCGGCTCTGGGGGGCGGTTGGTACTCACCGTATCGGAGCCGAGCACCGCCGAATTCGTCGCGGAAAGCGCCTCAAGACGGCGTCCGTCCAGAAGGGGCTCCTCGATTCGCGTGATGCCACGAACGACGGAATTTGTTCCCTCTCGAGAGCTCTGTGTTGAGTAGGAAATCCACCTCAGATCGCTTTCCGCCCCCTGTATGCGGCCAGACGTTGGGGCTCGGAATGCGACGGACGGAACATCGGCGTGCGCAAAGTGCATCGAACTGGAATCCCCAATGAAAGCAGCGGGCGCGTCGGCGCGGGCCGTTCGAATATCAGCAGTGATCCGCTCCATCAGAAGCCGCACGGCGGAGAGCTTCTCGGATTGCTGAATCAGATCAGTTCGGAGCCGAGCCGACTGGTTATAGAAATAGAGCGCAACGATAAGAATGCCAGTGGCGATGATGATCGCGAGGATCACTTCGATGAGCGTGAATCCATGCAATCGCTGTCGCGACCGCGGACTCAGGCTCGTCAGATCGGGTTGTTGGGTTCGCGCGATCATCGTTCAATCGAGGCCGAGCTGAAGGCCTTTCCCTTGTCGATTTTCAGCACCTGAGCCAGACGAAACACACTCGGGGCTGTCTTATGCCGTATGACGACTTCCACACGTGTTAGCCCGGATGATCCGCCCATCTCATCCTCTACTCCGCTCAAGAAAAGCTCGGAGGTCCACTCATCAAACGGGGGTTTGAAACTCTCGGCACCGCTTGTAGCAGGGGATCGAATTCCTAGTTGCAGCTCAGAAAAGACCGTCACGGCGAGATCGGATGCGTGGAGGCTGAGGCGCTGACGCTCGACCCCTTCGATCGAAGCCGTCATAGCCGTGCCGATCACCGTCACCGCTCCAACGAACAACACCAGGGCCAGCACCACCTCCAACAAGACAGCGCCGCGATGGGCGCGCGCCTCTCTTGCCTGGGGAGGGTGTGGATGGGTGCAGTTCACCGGAGCTCCTCCGATGTTTGGATCGCGTGGTCATCGATAGACCTCGCCGCTTCGCCCTCGCTCGAACTCGCTTCACGGGACAATAGCTTGCGATGGATCGATCCGGTAAGCCCGACCAGCCGAAGGGAGATCCGTCGCTCATCCTCCGGGTCCTGGGAGACGAGGACAATCTCCACCGAATCGCTGGAACCATCCGGGTAGAAGGTGATCGATGGAAATGTGGGGGCACGCTGTTCCCCGGGAATCGACCCGGAAGACGAGGCAGCAGAAGAGTTCGCAGCGGGCGCGGGGATGGAAGAGGTCTCCGAGGATGGAAAAGAAGACTCGTCGTCCGAGAATTGTATGGTTTTCACACGCACGAGATCTGGAATTCCTCGCAGGTACGGACTGGCTTCAAACAGTTCGTCGAACAAGCCGGGCTGTCCGATGGGGTCGCGTTCCCACACGACTCGCAACTCGATCTCCGCTTCCGCTGCTCCGGTGAGCGCCCGCTCGAAGCATTGGATCTGAACCCGTCGCCCTGTATTGGCAGCCTCCGCCCGGGAGAACTGCAGCAGCGCCTCGAACTGGTTGATCCCCTCATCGAGTTGGGCACCCCGCTGAAGCGATGCGACGCTAAACACCACCGCCCCCATGAGCAGCAGCATGAGCGAGATGGTCAGCAGCAACTCGACGAGTGTGAACCCGCAGCTGGCCCCCCGGTGGTAGTGACCAGCCTTCGGACGCATAGCACGGAATCTATTTTGTGGCACTGCCCGAGACCGCGTCCTTGTCGCTGTCACCCGACATCAACTTAATGTCGTCATCCGTGTCAGACTGGCCGTCGGGACCCACTGAAAAAAGCTTGTAGGGAAGACCCCCCTTCTTCTCGTCGGTGGCCGCTCGATCCACCAACTCGTAGTGGAGTTTGTGTCCCCAGGGATCATCCAGCCGAGTTCCTGGCTTAAGGTAGGGGCCTTGCCACTTCTCGCCAAGACGTTCGTTCTCGTAAGCAGGCTTCTTGAGCAGCGCCTCCAAGCCGCCCTCCTGCTCCGAGGGGTAGTGACCCACGTTGAGCCGATAGGTATCAAGAGCGGTACCCACTCCGTTCAGCATCAGCTTAGTGGTGTTCTTCTCTGCTCCCTCCTGCTGGGGCAGGACGAACACCACAAGGGCACCCGCCAGAAGCAAGATGATCACGATCACCAGGAGGATTTCGATCAGGGTGAAGCCGGCAGCGTGGGCTGCCCGCGTTTGTCTGATGAGGTTAGTTCTCAATGTCATAACGCAGTTCTTGTTGCCAAAAGTATCTCGACGAAGCTCGGGAGAACAACATTCATGCCAATGTGAGCATTCGAGAATCAGCGGCAGCCCTGACGAGTCCCATCCTGCCGAGCGCGATATCGTGCGCAACCGTGCTGTCGCTAGCGCGAACCCAGCTGGCTGGCCATGGTGAAGATCGGCAGTAATAGACCCAGAGCCAAGAATCCAATCCCGGCGGCCACCAGGCAAAGAATGACGGGTTCGATCAACCGAACCGCGTTGTCCACCTGACGATTGGTGCGACGCTCCACGGTATCGGCGATCTGCACCAACACCTTATCGAGTTTATTCGATTCCTCCGCCACGCTGATCATGGCCAGGATCTGCTCAGGGAAGAAATCGCCATGTCCAAGAGGCTCAGACAGCCGTTTCCCTTCCCGAACCGCATCGGCTGCCTCGGCGATCCGCTCCCCCAAGATGACAGATCCGGTGGCGTCCTTGCTGATCTTCAGAGCCTGGAGCAGCGGGACGCCATTGGTCAGCATGGTCCCCAGGATGCGGCAAAAACGGGTGATTGCCACCAAACGAAGGGCCGTTCCGACCACCGGCACTTTCAGCCGCCAGATCTCCATCCGACGACGCGCCTTCTCGCTTTGGATATTCGCCCAGACCAAGGCCACCCCTCCTGCGACGCCCACGAGGACCAGATACCAGTAGCTGCGCATAATCTTGCTGGCAGCAAACATCACCTCGGTGGGAAGCGGCTTTTTCGCACTCGCGAGCAGCGGTTCAAACTTGGGAACAAAAAAGATGAGCGCTCCGATCATCACGGTCATTCCCAGCGCGGAAAGCAGCGCCGGATAGATCATCGCACCCATCACCTTGCTGCGGAGATCATCGAGTCGTTCGAGGAATTCAGACAAACTTCGAAGCACCTCCTCCATGAAGGCAGCTCGCTCGCCAGCCTGGATCATGGCGGTATGCAGAATAGGGAAAACCTCGGGAAACTGTCGGAGCGAGTCGGTCAGGGATTTACCTTCCGCAACGCTGGTTCGGATTTCTTTCAACAGCTCTTTGAGCGTTGCGCTGACGGTCGATTTGACCAGTGAATCAAGGGCGCGCAGGAGCGGAACCCCGGATCCAATCAAATCTGCAAGCTGGCCGTACATGACTCCCAGATCTCGGGATCGAACCCTGCGACGCTTCGGCTTGGGTTTTCCGCTGACCATCCCATTGCCTCTCACGGAGACGGGGAAAAGACGCTTCTCCCCCAAGAGACGCAGTGCCATGGCTTCACTCTCGGCCTCGAGAGCGCCGGTGATTTTCTCCCCTGCATCCGTCAGTGCGGTGTATTGGAATAGAGCCATCAGCCAGATCAAGCTTGCGGCGAATCAGAGCGCTGTGCACATCACGACCTCGTCGGCGGTGGTAACCCCTTTTCGCACCTTTAACCAGCCATCCTCCCGAAGGAGACGTAATCCCGATTTGCGCGCCGCAGTGACAATGTGGTGTGAAGGCGCACGATCCATCACCTTGAGCGCAATCTCTTCGTTCATTACCATCAGTTCATAGAGACCGCAGCGACCGCGAAATCCGGTGTTCCTGCAGTTCGGACAGCCAGCCCCGTGGTGAAGCGGCTCCTCAGGACCAAGGGGAAAGTCTTTCGGCATCTTGGCTCGATCCGGAAATACCTGCGTCTTGCATTTCGGGCAGATTTTCCGGACCAAGCGCTGCGCCATGGATCCGATGAGAGTGCTGCTCACGAGATACGGCTCCACACCCATGTCGATGAGGCGCATTGGGGCTGAGGCCGCGTCGTTGGTGTGGAGTGTGGAGAGCACCAAGTGCCCCGTAAGCGCCGCCTGGGTCGCCGCCCGAGCCGTCTCGAGATCCCGAATTTCACCAATCATCACTACGTCCGGATCGTGACGCAGGATCGCGCGCAATCCGCGCTCGAATGTCATTCCCACTTTGGCATCCACCGGAATCTGGTTCACCCCGTGCAGATGATACTCCACCGGATCCTCCACCGTCAGAACTTTGATTTCCGGTCCTACGATGGCATTCAACGCCGCGTAAAGCGTGGTGGTCTTTCCGGATCCGGTCGGGCCTGTCACCAGAAAAATCCCGTGCGGATGGTCGATCAATCCCTTGAACACGACAAAGGTTTCCTCATCCATGCCCAGCTCCGGGAGGGTGAAAAGGACATTGGCCTTGTCCAGCAGACGCATGACCACCCCTTCCCCGAAGAGCATGGGGATCACGCTCACACGAACATCGATCTGTCGTCCGCCCACATTGAACTTGATGCGGCCATCCTGAGGAATGCGGCGTTCGGCGATGTTGAGATTGGCGAGAATCTTGATGCGACTGATGATCGCCGCTTGAAAGCGATGCATCTGGGGAGGCACGGGGGCATCCTGCAGGACGCCGTCGATTCGATAGCGAATCGACATCTCGTGTTCGTAGGGCTCGATGTGAATATCGCTGGCGCGCTCATTCACCGCCTCGAGAATGATTTCGTTGACCAGCTTAATGACGCTGGCTTCCTGTGCCATTTCCAGCAGGTCTTCCCCTCCCTCGACCGCAGAGCCAGGGAAGTCAATGTCATCCCCTGCCACCATTTCATCCAGCGTGTCGCCCCCCAGACCGTAGTGGCTCTTGATCACCTTTTCGATGTCTTCGCTGAGGGCCAGCACGGGCTGAATGTTCAGCCCGGTCATCAGGCGAATATCGTCGAAAGCGTAGAGGTCAAACGCATCGCTGGTCGCGACGTTGAGCGTTCCGTTGCTCTGCGAAATAGGGACAAGCCGTTTGCGATAAACGATCTTGGAGGGAAGAGCGCGCAGTGTTTCCGGCAGGATGGTGATGTCATCCAGGCACACCAAAGGGAGGTGCAATTGCTCAGCCATGACTTCGAGCAGCTGGCGCTCGCTCGCCATGCCGAGCTGGATGATCGCGCGATCAAGCCGCAAGCCTTCGGCCCGCTGAAGCGCGATCGCTTCCTCGATTTGCCCCTGACTGAGGAGCCCTTTTTCCAACAAAATCTGAGAAATGCTCATACACCCTTGCGGGCTGAAACCGACCGTGGGTTTCGACTCCGAGCGTCAGAATACCATTCGACAATATTTTGACACACTAGAGCGGACATCGGCAGGGCACGGCAGGGCCTTCTTGTTTTGACGCGCTGCTTCAGTTAACAAATTTTAAGAAACTCTTAAACACCAAAAAAGGATGTCCATAGACAACTGTAATTGCCTCCGCTACTTTGAAAGCGCTCCGTGCCTAGCGGCGGGGTCGAGAGAAACCTTACAAATACTGGATGCGCACAGGACACGAACTGATTTTAGCCACGAAGAAGTACGCCTTTGAGAATCCGGTGCTCAGCTGGTGGCATCTCGTCTCGACCTCATTGCTTTTGGCGGCGACGCTGGCGGGAACACTCTGCAATATTCCCTTTGGAGCGAAGTTGGCGTGCAGCGTCTTGAGCGGCTTTCTTTTGCTGCGACTGTTCGTGATCTATCATGACCAGCAGCATCAGGCGATTCTTGCAAACTCACGGGTGGCAGAGGTACTCATGAAGGCGTTCGGCATCCTCGCCCTCAGCCCGAGCACCATCTGGCGGAGCTCGCACAACCACCACCACAACCACAACTCGAAGCTGAGGGGTTCCCACATTGGTTCCTTTCCGATCATGACGAAGGAGAAATACCTTCAGCTACCGCGCGGTATCCGACGGATGTATTTATTCCAGCGACACCCGCTCACCATCCTCTTCGGCTATCTGTTTGTCTTTCTTATTGGAATGTGCCTCATCCCGTTCCTTAACGATCCCCGCCGTCACCTCGACAGCCTCGCCGCCTTCCTGCTGCACATCACCATTGGCGCCCTGCTCGCCTACTTCTTCGGCCTGCAGGCGCTCCTGCTCACCCAGACGCTGCCCCACCTCATCACCTACGCGATCGGGAGCTACCTGTTTTACGCTCAGCACAATTTCCGTGGAGTGCACTTTCGCGACAATGCAGGCTGGACCTATGAGACCGCCGCATTGGACTCCTCTAGCTTTCTGAAAACCGGGCCGTTGATGGCTTGGTTTAGCGCCAACATTGGCTACCACCACATCCATCACCTGAACGCCAAGATACCCTTCTATCGGCTCCCTCAGGTGCTGCGTGAGATGCCCGAGTTGCAGAGTGTCAAAACCACCTCCCTCAACCCGATTGAGATAGCCCGGTGTCTGCGATTGAAAGTCTGGGACGTCGAGGCTCAGCGAATGGTCGGCCTGCGAGAGTTGCAAGAGGCCTCCTCTCTGCGGGCAGTCTGAGCCATCGACGAGGTCTCAGGGCGTTGGACGGGTTGATCCGCTGATCACGGCAGGTGCGGGACAAAATCCTCTTTATGGCATTTACAGCAGCACAGATTGCGCAACAGGTCGGCGGCAAGGTTACCGGTGATGCCGCTGTCGTGCTTACCGGATTGGCTCCTGCGGACTGCGCCAGAGCGGGCGAGCTGACCTTCGCTGAGAAGAAGAGCTACTTTCAGGCGGCGGAAAAAAGCCTAGCCTCGGCCATCCTGGTGTCAGGTCCCTTCACCTCCACCACCAAAACTCTCATTCACGTCGCCAATCCGCGCATTGCCATGGCGCGTATCCTGCCGTTCTTCTTCCCTCCTGAGGCGCACTCGGCTGGCATCCACCCATCCTCAACCGTCGACCCCACAGCGACCATTCACGCCAGCGCCCACATCGGCCCCGGCTGCACCGTTCAGGGCAACGCGACGGTGGGAGCACGGTCAGTGCTGATGGCTGGAAACCACCTCGGGCGCGATGTTCAAATCGGCGAGGACAGCTGCCTGTTTCCGAATGTGGTGGTCTATGCCCGCACGAAGATCGGAAACCGGGTAACGATTCACGCGAGCACGGTGATCGGGTCGGACGGCTACGGCTATGTGCTCGATGAAGGGAAGCATCGCAAGATTCTCCAGATCGGAAACGTGGTGATCCACGACGACGTGGAAATTGGAGCGAACGCCGCCATCGATCGAGGTGCGCTCGGCTCCACCGTGATTGGACAGGGTACCAAAATCGACAACCTCGTGCATGTCGCCCACAACGTCACCTTCGGTCGGCACTGCCTGATCATGGGGCAGGCTGGTTTCGCCGGCAGCACCACCCTGGGCGACTACTGCGTGGTGGCGTCGCAATCTGGTATCGCAGGACATTTGAAGCTCGGCAACCAGATCACAGTGGGTGCGAAATCCGGCGTGATGCGGGACGTGCCCGACAAGCAGTGGGTGCTTGGAATCCCCGCTATGCCGGACAAGCAAACCAAGCGGCAGTGGATCGGCGTTCAGCAGCTCCCGGACATGATCCGCCGCATGCGCGAATTGGAAAAGCAGGTAGCGGAGCTTTCATCTGCCGCCCGCGTTCCTTCACCCGGTTCCCCGCGGGTGTAAGTTCGCTGCGGATCGGACGCTCGCGAGGGGGATGAGCCGATACGGTCCACGCTATCAGAACTGCAGGCCGAGTCTATTTCGCGCCCCAGTGGGTGTTTTTCAGGAACGCAACCAAGTCGCCAAGTTCCTGACGCGTCAGCTGCTCGTCCAGGCCTGCGGGCATGATCGAAACCGCGCTGGGACGCTGCTCCGTGATATCCGATTTGGCGAGACGCTGCTCGACACCCGGGCCGGTTACCAACCTTACTTGAAGATCGGATTCATCGCGGATAATCCCGGTGTGAAGTTCCCCATCGCGCGTGGTGATCACCACCGGTTCATAGCTACGAACAAGGCTGGCACTTGGGTAAACTACGGCCTCGAGGAGATCCCGCTCCGTGCGCACTTCCCCAACTGCGGTCAAATTCGGGCCTACATCACCGCCCGCATAGCCGATTCGATGGCACTGCACACAAGCCGCTTTAGTGCTGTTAAAAACGCCCTGTCCCCTGCGGATGTCGGTGTGCAGAGGTTTGAGCTCCGCCAGTAACGAATCGATACGTTCCACCTGCTTGGAGTTGTCAGGAACAAGTTGCGCGAGGAGCGCTTCGCCCTCCTTGCGAACCTCCATCGGAAGCTTGGCAAGGCATGCCTTTAACAAGTCAGCACGGAGCGAGCTTCGTGCTTTGGCGTTCTTGAGCGCGGCGATAAGCCGAGCCCCAACGGCGCTCTCTGTTTGATTTTCATAGACGCCAACCAGCGGATTGAGATCCAGCGGGCCAACCTCCTTCAAGCTGTCGGCTAAGTCTCCCAGCTGATCGACCGAGAGGCCGGCGCGAGTCAGCGTGCGAACACTCGCGGAGCGAAGCGGCGGAGCCACCTCCGATTGGAGATGGGTCCGGGCCATTTGAAATTCATCCGCAGAGAGGGCGCTTCCGGACGGACGCGACGCAAGAGATTGAAGGCGGAGATCGAGCGGGGCTTTGGAATCTGCGGCGAGCTCACGAAGGCCTGCCATGCGGCTTTCCTGGCCCTTGGTTTCCTTGATCTGATTAGCGACCCGCAATGCGGCTGACAGGAGCGCATGATAGTCGGAATTCACGGCTGCTTCCGAGCCTGCGCCAGGAGCTACCAGCGTCTGACTGACTGCACTCCGCCAGGAGGCAGGAGTCTCCTTCAGCCCGGAGCTGCCCATGGCCTCGAACGCGGCGTGTCGCAGCGAAAGCGGGTACGCCGGATTGCGCGCGGATTCAGCGATCAGGTCCTGACCCACTGTGTCGTGCGTGAAGAGCGGCAGCAGGGGTTTCACTTGATCCACTTTGCCGGCCTTAGCCCATGACGGGAATTCGAGCTTGGCCCATGCGGCCAGGGCGGCGCTCCAGTCGGAACGGCGACGCAGCACCCATTCCGCTGTCGCACTCAGTTCAGCCTGCGATCCCGATAAATAGGGGATCACGTCCTCCAGTTTGAGATCGCTGCCATCAAGTTCCGAAAGCGCGATCAGCGCAGCACGCTTCACCGGGATAGCGGGCTGTTTCAATCCCTCACGAAGCTCGGAGGCGCTCGCAGTCCGAATCAATGCCTCGATGATGGCGTGAACCGCAAACGGTTCACCCGCCGCGACCACGATCCGCTCCTGCCAGTTCGCTGTGGTGCCCTGATGAATAATCACGTCGTTGGCAGTAGGGGCTGATTTAGCAGTCGCGATGGATGCGCCCATCCGCTTGACGCGATAGAGACATCCGAGCACATCCGGCTTCCAGAGCTGACTGGTCGGGCAACAGAGTTTGTACCAGCCACCGGTGTCTGCGACGATCAGCGACCCGTCTGGATCCTGGAGGACATCGGTGGGGTGGAAGTCGGAATCCTCGGTGGCAAGAAAATCAGTGGTCTCGGCGGCAAATGTAGCTCCGGTTCGACGCAGTTGGTGTCGGGTGATCTTGTGCTTGTTGAAAAGGGAGGCGAAGAAGTTGTCACGGTAACCGGGCCCGAAGGAGTCGAGAGTATAGCGGCAGAGTCCACTGGGAGCGGCCGCTCCAAATTGAACAAAGGGATGAAGCACTTCGGGAGAGGTCCGTTTCACCGCTCGATCTTCAATGTTGCTGTTGAGCTTTCCGTACACCCCGCCGTAGATCGCATGGGCGAGTCCGTCACGAAACTCGGGTTGGCTGAAATCGATGAAAGTGCTGGTGAATAGACATTCGCCATCCGCGGTGAAGGCGACTTCCACGGGATTGTCCATTCCGCCAGTCATGATGCTATCCATCTGGGAGCCGTCAGGCCGAGCACGGAAGATATGAGCCCCGCGATCAAGATGGGCCTGGCCGGTGATCCCGTTGGTCCACGCGATCGGTTCAAACGCGCCCTTGGTCCAATAGATGAATCCATCGGGCCCCCCGTAAGGTCCGTGCACTTCATTTCCGCAGTGAGTGGAGGGGCGTCCGACATTCCACCATTCCACACGCTCATCCGCATGGCCGTCACCATCCTTGTCGATCAGCTTCCAGATCGCTGGAGTGCCTCCGATATAGACCACGCCTTGATGCCAGAGGATCCCCTGCAGCATCGGAAGATGATCGGCGAAGACCGTGGATTTATCGAAAACCCCGTCGTGGTCCGTGTCCTCAAGCCGTACTACACGCCAGCGAGGATCGGCGGCCTGTTCGGCAGGAGCTTGGCTGGATCCACTGGAATCGGTGACATACAAGCGACCCTGGTCGTCGAAGCAAGCGTTCACCGGCCGCAGAATCTGGTGGGGGGTGGTGACTCGCTCCACTGTGAACCCGTCCGGCAAGGTGAACGTGCGGCCGTCCAGAGCCACGGTGGCAGCCGAAAGCGCGAAGGCTGTGGCAAGCGACACAAGGGCAGCGAGGGAGAAGCGAAGCATGCATCGTTTGTGCCTCGGCAGCTCGATGCAGTCAAGCGATGACGGGGGTTGTCATTACGAGTTCTCATTTTGATCTCCGTAGTCGCGAGCCGCGGCCGAGAACCGAAGCCGATGGCCATGTCTGGGATGGCCTTGAGCCCAAGCTACAGAACTGCAACTGGCCTGCTCTCACGTGGTGTCCGGCTTCTGTAGCGTCATCCGCCCTATCCGCGGTAAAAAAACCCGCCTCCTTGGGGGTTCGTGCAGAATTCTGTAAGGCCTTCCGATGGAGTGCCGATACTGACTCTGGCCCTATGACCACCCAAGCCGAAGAGGAACCCGAGATGCCCCGACAGTCGCTGGCTCGTCGAACCATCGCCCGTCTGGTGGAGGGGATGGACTCTGGCCCTTCCGCCGCGATTACTCAGGTCATTCAGCTGATCCAGGAAATTACCGCCAAAGCGGACACCATCTCGGTGGATCAACTTTCCGAGCTGGTAGGGCGAGATTTGGCGGCCATGACCAAGGTACTCAGCGTCGCAAATACCATCGGGTTCAATCCGTCGGGCGCTGAAGTCAGCACCGTGCATCAGGCGATTCAGACTATCGGTTTTGACAAGGTTCTCAATATCGCCATCGCCCTTCTGTTGTTGGAAAGCTGCGAATCGGGGGCCGCTGGAAAAGAAAAGCAAAACGTGTCCGCACTGGCTCTCGCCAGCGGAACTCTTGCCCAGGCCATCCTGGAGCAACGCGGGGGTGCCGATCCCGATCAAGCCTTCGTCTGCGCCGCCCTGCGCAGCTATGGGCAGCTCTTGCTGGTCAATTTTCTGCCGGAGGAGTTCCAGCGAGCCCGCGACCTGCAAACAGACTCTAAACAAATCTGGGACTCCTGCTGCCGAGGGGTGTTCGGTCTCAGTTCGTTGCAGACGGGTCTCGAGATGCTCTCCCTCTCCCAGGTTTCCAAGTCGCTTCTGAACACTCTTCGTCCGGTTTCTCTGGATTTGGTGAACTCCAAGATTCATTCCTCGGCGGACCTCCTTCTGATCGTGGGTGAATTCTCGACTCGTTTCTGCGAGCAGGTGGCAAGCGGGACGGGGGATCTAAGCCAAATGAAGAAACAGGCGCTGCAGCTTGCGGGACAATACGGCGTCGGGCTCGCGCTGGATGAGGCGGCCCTCGATGAGATCTTCGAGCGCACCGAGCGAAAACTCTCATCGTTTGGGAAAGCACATGGGTTGAAAGGATTCAGCAGTAGCCTCATCAAACGTCTTGTCTCGGGAGGCACGAAATCCGCCTCGCACGGCAGCCGCGACGCTCCCACGAGTTGCGGTGCTGCCGCCTCGCTCTCAGGAACGGAGGGAAGAGGCCTGCAGAGGATGATCCTTCAACTGGGGCTGGAGTCCGGTGGACCTAGGCCCTCTTTGCAAGACGCGCTCGCCCCGGTACTCGAGATGCTTCATGAGGAGCTCAACCTGGCTCAGAGTGTGGTGTTTCTTCGCGATGAGATCTTGCCGACCTGGTCAGCTCGAGTCGGGCGCGGCACGCTGTTCACCAGCATCCGCTCGCAGCCGCTGCTCTCAACGGAGAGCAAAAATATCTTCACCATCTGCCTGGTCCGTGGCGAGGACGTGCTGATTCAGTCGCCCAACGAGCCAAGCATTCGGAAGTATGTTCCCGAGTGGCTGCTCCGGCCGGCAAAGGATCACCCGCTGCTCCTGCTCTCGTTGAAGGACTCCACCGGAACTTTCGGAGTCATCTGCGGGCTCGCTGCGTCGGAGCGATCGCTTGGCTTGACCTCGCAGTTCGCCGCCCCGCTCAAAGAATTGCGCACGGCGCTCGCTAGCCTTGATCGAGTCGATATCGCGGCCTAACAGCTCATTCTCCTAAGCGAGTGAAGTGGCTGGTCAACCTTACCTGGGTCCGCTATCTCTCAGCGCATGCGTTTTCATGTCGCGTGGTCAGCGGTGGTCGGCAGACTTAAACCCGCTCCCGTCGTTCTCGCTCGCTGCCTGCTCGTCGCCTTGACGGTGTCCCTCATGCTCGGAGCGGAGGGGCAGCGCTTGGGAGCGGCGGAGAAAATTGTCATTCGCGTCGGTCATTTCCCTAACATCACCCATGCTCAGGCCGTCATCGCCCATGGACTGAGCAGGGCGGGCAAAGGGTGGTTCGAGGACCGACTCGGCACCGACGTCCACATCCAGTGGTATGTCTACAACGCTGGGCCGTCGGCGATGGAGGCAATTTTCACCAAATCCATCGACATGACCTACGTGGGACCGAACCCGGCGGTGAACGCGCATCTTAAAACGCGTGGCAACGAAATCCGAATCGTAGCGGGTGCCTGCGGCGGCGGCGCTGCCTTGGTGGTTCAACCGGACGGCCCCATCCGATCCGATGCTGACTTCAAAGGAAAAAAAATAGGAACCCCGCAGCTCGGAAATACCCAGGATGTGGCGGCCAGAGCTTGGCTGCAATCCAAGGGCTTCCGAGTGACGATGACCGGCGGCGACGCGATGGTGATTCCCACCGCGAATCCGGATCAGCTCACCTTGTTCCAGAAGGGGGATCTCGACGCAGTGTGGACGGTCGAGCCCTGGGTGAGCCGCCTGGTGCTTGAGGCCAAGGCCAAAGTGTATTTGGAGGAGTCAACCCTCTGGAAGGAAACCAAAGGCCGCTACGTCACGACACATCTCGTGAGTAGTGTGAAATTTTTAGCGGAGCAGCCTCTGCTGCTTCAGAAATGGATTGCCGCGCAAATCGAGCTGACCCAGTGGATCGCCGCCCACACGGTCGAGGCCAAGCAACTCTTCAACGAGGAGATGAAGGCTGAGACCACGAAGGGACTCGCCCTGCCCACGCTGGATCGAGCCTGGCAGCAATTGGAACTTACCCATGATCCGGTGCGAGAGTCACTGATCAAGTCGGCCGAAGATGCTCGTCGAGTGGGATTCCTTCGCGAGAAACCCGACCTGTCGAGGATCTACGATTTGAAACTACTGAACGCCGTCCTGGCGGAGAAAAAACTCCCTCCGATTCAGTGAGGGAGCAGCGTTTGGCCGTAAAAGACCTGACACTCCCGCCTTCCCCCCAGAGCGTGCCTCAAGGTGATTTCCCCTTTCTGCAGCGTCGTCCGTATCGAACGGGGATCGGCTCTGAGCGTGCTAGACCGCGACCTGTTTGCTCTCGCTGGAGAGAGAGCCCACTCCAGTGCTGCGGTGACCGATCAGCAGAGGCCGCGAAAAACCGGACGGGGCGATGATTTCGACCTGCGGAAATCCGTTCTTTTCCATCAGTTCTTTGAGGAACGAGAGAGCAGACTTCTCCGACTTGTTCTCAGCTGCATCCGATCGTGTGTCGGTCTTGGCTTGAAGGATGAGCATGGGGGCGAGTTGTGAGGCTTTGCGAACGACCGCAGCCATCTGCTCCGGCTCGAGATAGTAGAGCGAGCAAAAGGCCGTCACGATATCGAAGTTTCCCCAGTCCTTGGACAGGACATCGAGCATGTCGCCGACATGGATCTTAAGATCGTAGTGTTGTTGATCGCGCCACTCGAAAATCCGGCGGACCAAATGGGCGCACTCGGCGAAGTCAGGTGAAATCTCAACGCCAAAAACTTCCTTGGCTCCGCTGCGGAGCATCATCACCGGCATGATTCCGTTGTTGGAACCGAGATCCAGAATACGCTTCCCGCTGAGAAGGGTGCCCAGCCTGGGACCGTTGAGATACTCCCATCGGCCCGTGCCGCTATCGGTGGTCCAGAACTGACCCACGCTAAGACCGCCACCGAAATCAATGGGAGCGTACCAGCCGGGAATTTTCTTCGCTTTGTCCGCGAGATCAGCCCGCGCGGAGGTTTCGGTCATCAGGGAGCGCGCATAGAGTTTATTGAACTGCTCGCGCTCACGATCCCTCTGAAACTGGAAGGTCACGCTGCACTTTGAATCCTCGATCCGGGCGCGATCGAAGTCGATGAACCAGGGGGTCTGGGTTGCCGCGTCAAAGACCACATTTCCATAGGTGAGACTCATGCCTACCA
>JAYTTC010000593.1:0-4207 GCA_043745255.1 Verrucomicrobiales bacterium | reverse complement strand
CAAGCCAATGGACATTACGCCACCTTCAGTCCCGACGAACTTCGTTTCGCTCGTCTCCGGCCCAAGTCGGTTATCCCTCGGTTGGAACCGTGCCTTCGACACCGGCGGTTCAGGTTTTGCGGCCTACTTGGTTTATACCAATGGTGTGCTCTACGCCGCTACCACCTCCACGAATCTGGTTCTGTCTGACCTTTTGGGTAACACCCCATATTCTATCACCCTTGCCGCTTCCGACCGGGCTGGGAATGTTTCCGCCCCAAGTTCGCGGATT
Organism: Verrucomicrobiales bacterium; assembly: GCA_043745255.1. Lineage (GTDB taxonomy): Bacteria > Verrucomicrobiota > Verrucomicrobiia > Limisphaerales > UBA11320 > UBA11320. The sequence continues at coordinate 3,936 of JAYTTC010000593.1, read as the reverse complement.
GACTTTTTTCATCTCGACCCCGCAACCCTCAGCGACCCGGGCCTGACAAACGGGATAATGTCATTCGTTCTGCATGGAGCCGTCGGAACCAACTACATCATCGAAGCGTCATCTAACCTTGTGCATTGGGAAGCGATGTCTACGAACCTCATTCCTGCGCCAGGCATACGCTCTCTTCTCGACTTGGAGGCGCCCAATCATACGCTGAGATTTTATCGTGCGCTGTTGTACACCAATGACTGGGTGGAGCCGACGGGGATGCTCATGAACGGCAGTTTCGAGGTTCCAAGATTGAGTGGCGAGCCTTACATCGACTTCTTTCCATCCAGCGTGGAACTCATGGGCTGGCTTGTGGGTGGTGCGGGCGGGCCCGTCGCTTTGGTTGACTCCCAAGCAAGATCAGCGGACGGCAGAAATTACGTTTCATTCAATTCAGGCGATAAGAGTGCTGGGACATGGCTTGAGCAAACCTTCCGAACAACGCCTGGCACCGATTATACCCTCAACTTTCAAGTGGGGCGCACAGGCGGTGGATCACAACCGGTCAGCATGGAGGTTTTTGTGCAGTCCCAGGGCCGGTATCTAATTGGGCCCTTTACTGTGAACATCCTATCAGAACAAGGCGAAGGTTTTCAAACTTTTCAGCGGATGCACTTCACTGCAACTTCTGCATGGGCCATAGTAAGATTTTTGGACACCACATCTGATTCATCGAGCATAGATCTTATGCTCGATAACGTCTCCGTTCATCAATCAGACGGGGCTGAAAGCCTTGGAACGGTACCTTCGCCTGCGGAACGCACCGGTGCGGCGCGGACCGACCGATCATCTTCGATTCCTGAGCCGCGCGCTTACAAGTGAGGCTCGTCCTATTTCTGACGAACCGACCGCTGATGAATGCGAGAGCCGTCTACGGTGGCACTGCGGCGCTTTAAGAATGAGTTCGACATCAAAAGCCCAGGCAACTGACGCCAAGGAGGTGGCCGTGGGGAACGGCGCTGAAGAAACGTGCAGCTGCCTGAGCTAAACGGAACATGCCACCGATTTCCCAGGTCGGCAAGCTCGCAGCTGGATAGGGTTGCCGTTTGCGGGCATTCCCTCCCGGTTGTGAACAAATAAAAAGGCTCCTCGCGAGAGAAGCCGTGATTCGTATGCGGACACTTGCCTGCCTGTGGTTTCAATACTCTTCGGGTAGCAAAACCGTGGTCGATGTTCGATCTGCTTCGGTGATGATCCAGAATTTCACCCTGGTTTGGGTGTGGTAAACCGAGACGAGTCGGAACCCTTGCCGAAGACTGAGTTCGTTCTCCTTCCTGTCGTGTTCGTCCACGGTACCCCAGTCCCCCTGCACGTGGCGGGACAGGGCCGCGAACATCTCCTCGGGAGACACTTTTGCGAGCGCCCCCGGTGTGGACAGCAGCCGCCCGGTCGAGAATTTTGCCACGCTCATAGGCGGTAATCCTCGAGGGTTGCGGCCAGGCCGTCCTGATCATCGCCGAAGAGTTCCTCCAGCGCCTGTTTGGTGGCCAGTCGTTCAGGTTTGGGTTGGGCATCCTTGGGACAGCACGGACAACGGGTAACGTTGATCACTGAGCTGCCGAATTCCCATCCGCTCGCCTTGAACTCAGTTCGGTAGTGAGTGTTCAGCTTTTCCGCTCGTGGCAAATGCTGCCATACCTTCGCTTCCTCTGGCTCGAGTCCGATTTCAAACGCCGCGTCGTGCCACAGGTGATGAACATCCCACGGTTCATTACAGGTAGTGCAATGCACGTCCATAGAGACTCCTTTCAAGACATGCCTCTGCTACCTCCCCAATCATTAGGTGCTCAGGTTGCTTTCCATCCTGATCGAGCTGGAACACGCGGACTGAGCGCTTGGTGCAAAGGCGCATCGCTATCTGATCGCGCCCCCGACGGCCCGCGTCCTCCTCGTCGAGCATGATGGATTCTGGCGCATGACGGTCCCGTAGAACCGTGACCGCGTATCCCTTCGGATTGAAGTTTCTCTTTGTCACGTCATTCATTTGAGACCTCACTTTCCGAATAGGTTGTGCCGAGAATGTAGTCCGCTGCCTTCTGTGCCTGCGCCCCCGCAGACACGGTAAGGGTGCGGTCGTGCTTCAGCTGCTTCAACCAACCTTGAATGTACGCTGCGGATGCACCAAGCGTTCGATCAAGGATTCCAGCATGGCCGCACAGGAACGCGCAGCCGAGTTCGGCAACCAATTCCTCTTTGCAATAAGGGTCCAACCCAAAGCGGTTTCTCTCTGTCATACTCTTCCGCTTTAGCCGTGACCCGTGGCCGGTGGAGTGAACAAGTTCATGAAAGAGAGTCGCGTGATAACCGTCCTCGGTATCGAACCGATCACGTTCGGGCATTCCGATGTAGTCGTCGGCTGGGGAATAGAAAGCTGCGGTCATTCCCCGCTTGATGGCGGGCGGATTTGGCATGTTTGCTAAGATCTCCGCCGGTTTTGTGGGCGGCATGAGGATTTCCTCGGGAGCGACTGCCAATCCTTCGCACTGCATGAGGTTGAACACGTGATAAAGACGCAAGAGTGGGATTCTGTTCGGCTCTTCGGATTGAGTGTTCGCTATCTGGAGCTGTTTCCAGAAGACTACCGGACAGGACTTCTCGCCCTTCTTAACACTGCCGCCAAGCTGTCTGGCTTGACGAAACGTGAGCCAGTGCGGTGATTCGTAGCTCATTGTCATGAGCAGAAACACATTGATGCCTCGATACGGTTTGCGTGACACGAGGTTGCGCGGAAACCCGGTCTTAACCTGCCACGGCTTGTGCCAGGGAACCGTGCCTTGCTCAAGCAAGCCGACGATCCGTTCTGTGATCCGCTCATACGATTGTATATTCATGTGAACTCCAGTGGTTTGTGATTGTGAAAGAACCCTGTGAACCCACTCTGAAGTGTATACTGCGGCGGCAGATCGAAGGAGGGAGGCGCACTTGCCAGAACGGGCAAGGGTGCTAAAAAAGCGACCTGAGAAGGTCGCTTGGTGTTTAATAATCTGCGGACGTCATCACCGCGCTCGAACTTCTATCCGTCTGGGCGGCGAGCATGAATAGTGGGCCGTTGTTAGCGCGAGAGACTGAGGGAAGACTTTGGAGTCGAATTACAAAGTTCTCCACAGTGGCAGACGCGTCGGTTTCCAAACGAGCCCCGTGCCGGAGCTGAAATGCGTCGCACGGGCCGCGACGTATGGCACAACGAGCATCCGTCGCAGCTCCCCGTTCACAGAAGTAACGAGTGCAATTGATCCGCCGTCAGGTGTTCCGGTTCCATGTCTGGTTTATCGAACGTGTGCACCCGGACGAAGCAAAATTTGGACAGGCGGCAAGCAATGTCGTCTCTACCCGCCCGTCCCGCTTCATCCTCGTCCAGCATGACGATAATTTGGCTGTTTTGGTCGGTGTGCTCCCGGAGCAGTTCTTCCTGTGCCGCTGAAAGGGCGCTGCCCATGAGGGCCACCACTCTGCGCCAGCCGTTTTGATGGAGCTTGATGGCATCAAAAAAGCCTTCGACTATGGCCAGTGGCCCCTGCTCTTTGATAGCTCGGTCGAGGTTGAACAGCTCCTGCGATTTGCGAAATCCCTGAGGGAGCTTGTACTTGGGCGTGTCTTCCGGTGGCTCTTCGACAGGGAAGCGTCCGGCATAGGCTACAACCTCGCCTTTGGCATTGTGAATGGGGATTGCGATTCGCTCGGCCATCATGCCTTTGGAACAAAAACCCAATCCAAACTCCTCGATCGTTTCCGGGGTGAGCCCACGCTGCGCAAGATATGGGTGAGTGCGCTCTAGTTTGTCTAATCGGAATTTTAGAGGTGTGTTAGGTGCGACCTTTTCCGCTGGGTGTGACGAGCGTTTTGCCCCAGGCTTCGGTGGCGGAGCGGCTTGATCTACTGCGGTCGCTCCCTCCTTCT
>JAYTTC010000592.1:0-4213 GCA_043745255.1 Verrucomicrobiales bacterium | reverse complement strand
TACGGACGACACTACAGAAGACGGGCTGTAGTTCTGTAGCGTGGGCCGTATCGGCCCATCCCCGCTCGGATCGTCCGATACGGACGACACTACAGAAGACGGGCTGTAGTTCTGTAGTGTGGGCCGTATCGGCACATTCCCCGTCCGGATCGTCCGATACGGACGACACTACAGAAGCCGGACTGTAGTTCTGTAGTGTGGGCCGTATCGGCCCATCCCCCGGCCGGATCGTCCGATACGGACGACACTACAGAAGCCGGGCTGCAGTTCTGTAGCGTGGGCCGTATCGGCCCATCCCCGTCCCACCTCTTCGAATAGGCGAGACTCCATTCTTACCCACTTTTAATCACACCCGGAGATTTCTCCCGCTCTGACTCTACTCAGTCAATTTTGAGCTCCCCCTTTTCCAACTCCTAGAATTGCGCTCTTGCGCCCGTGGAACATCGCTTTACTTTGGATGAGTGTCATTGTCCGATAGAGATCTGGTCTGGAGTGCCGTGGGGCTCTACGGCATCAGCACGCTGTACTCGATATTCCTGCTGAGGGGTGGGTTTCGCCGCGATAACCAGATCAACTACCTCCTCCTGCTCGGCGGCTTCGTGCTGCACACTCTGGCGATGTTTCAGCGGGGCTTCTCGCTGCAGCGCTGTCCGATCAATAATCTCTTCGAGGCTACCTTGTTCATCGCGTGGGCCATCGTCGCCTCCTATCTGGTGCTCGGGATCTGGTCCAAGGTGAGATTCCTGGGTGCCTTCGCCTCGCCAGTGATGTTCGCGATCGGTGTGTTCGCGTTGATGCCTGGGCTGGACACGCCCTACCAACCCCAACACCCGAATTTCTCGGGCGGCATGCACAGTCTTCATGCCGCGCTGATTCTTTTGGCGTCGGGTGCCTTCGGGTTGAGTTGTATCGCGGCCGTGATGTACCTCACCCAAGAGCGCGATCTGAAGATGCACAAGGTTCGAGCTCTCTTGTCCCGGCTTCCCCCGATGCAGCGCCTTGAGCAGGTCACTCGCGGACTGATGTGGGCGGGCCTGCTGCTAATGACTGGAGGCCTGGCATCCGGAGCTCTTTGGCTGAAGGAGCGTCAGGGAGTATTTTTTAAGCCCGACTCCACCATCATCTGGGCGGGCTTGGTCTGGCTGATCTATCTCGTGCTGATCGTCCTGGACGCGCGATTTGCCCGCAGGGGACGTCGATTCGCCTGGGGAGCCGTGGCTGGTTTTGCTTTCGTTATTCTGACTTTCTGGGGCTTTTACCTGCTGTCTGGCATTCATCACAGCGCTCCGACGGCTGGGCTGAGGCCATTCTAAGTTCTCATGGGAATCTACGTCATTGGCCTGAGTCATCATACCGCTCCCGTTGAGGTGAGGGAGCGAATGGCTTTCGCTGAGCCGATCATCCCGGAGACGCTTTCGAAACTCCGCGACTCGGGCCTTGCCGACGAGGCCGTGATTTTGTCCACCTGCAACAGGGTGGAGCTTTACGCTGCGAATTCGATGGAACCAGAGGAGGCGGTGATTCGGCTCCGCAACTTTCTGCTCGCGAATCGCGGGCTGACGGATGGACTCAGGGACGAGGTTTACGCCTGGGCGGCCCCACGCAGCGTTGAGCATCTCTTCCGTGTGGCTTGCGGCCTGGACTCCATGGTGCTCGGGGAGACGGAGATTCTGGGGCAACTGAAAAAAGCCTACGATCTGGCGTTGCAGCATCGGCAGACCGGTCCACGGCTCAATAAAGCGTTCCAGCGAGCCTTCAACGTCGCAAAACAGGTTCGCACGGAGACCAATATTCAGCGCGGGAGCATCTCGGTAGCATCGGTGGCAGTCGAGTTGGCGGAGAAAATCTTCGAAACACTCTCCGAACGCCAAGTCATGGTGATCGGCGCGGGCGAGACCAGTGAGAAAGTTGCGCGGGCGCTCCTTTCCCGGGGAGCAAAAAGTGTTCTGGTGTCCAATCGTTCCCATGATCGCGCGGAAGCGCTCGCCAAGGAGCTCGGCGGAAGGGCCATCCATTTCGACGGATGGGCGCGGGAGTTTCGCAGTATCGACATCGTCATCAGCAGCACCTCCGCGCCTCACTACGTTCTGGACCGCGCCAAACTGGAGCCGCTCATGCAGCTTCGCGACAATCGTCCGCTGCTTCTCGTCGATATTGCCGTGCCACGCGATATCGAGCCGGAGGTAAACTTCCTCGACGACGTGTATCTCTACAACGTCGACGATCTTCAGTCGATCGCCGAGGGCTATCAGCAACAGCGACTCGAGGAGGTGGAGTTCTGCATGGCGATCATTCGGGAAAAAGCCCGAGCCCTTCTCGATAGCCGCCGTCCTCCAGAAATCCCTCCGGGAACGAATCCCGTTTTTGCCCCAAGGTCCTGATGTCCTCTCGACCCTTAATTCTGGCGACTCGAGGCAGCGCGCTCGCGCTGGCTCAGGCCAATACAGTTCTCGCTGAGTGTCGTCGCGTGGTCACCGATCGGTCATTCGACATTCGGATTTTCAGAACGACCGGGGATAAGCTCCAGACCGCGTCGCTCGCCGCCGTTGACCTTCCCAAAGGGCTTTTTACCAAGGAGCTGGAGGTGGCTCTCCTGGGTCGGGAGGCAGATCTGGCCGTTCACAGCTTGAAGGATCTTCCGACGGATCTTCCCGACGGGCTCACATTGGGTGCGGTGGGCAAACGTGCCGATGCACGCGATGTGCTCGTGTACCGCGCCGCTGGGCGAACCACGCTTCGTGGATTCGAGGACGGCCTCACGCTCTCGGTTCTTCCCGACGGTGTCACGCTGGCGACGAGTAGTACCCGACGCGCGGCCCAGGTGCGGGAGCTAAAGCCTGGGGTTTCGGTGATACCGATTCGCGGGAATGTTGGCACTCGGCTCCGAAAGGTCGCGGAGGACGGATCGATGGACGCAACCTTGCTGGCAGCGGCAGGGCTGCATCGGTTGGGCTTCCGGATCAGTGAGGAGGGTAGAATCAGTGGCGGTCCGCCGGGTTCCGATTCCTCCTCCCTCGAAGTCCTGCGTGCGGCATATCTGTCCACTGAGGAAATGATCCCGTGCGTGGGACAGGCCGCCATCGGAATCGAAACCCGCGCGAATGACGACTCGATGCGCGCGATCTGCGCCGCGTTGAACCATTCGCCGACTGAGGACTGCGTGCTTGCAGAACGTGCCTTTCTCAATGCCTTGGGCGGCGGCTGCCAGGCTGCTGTGGCTGCGTTTGCAGAGATCCTCGGTGACACGCTGGTCCTTCGTGGGGTGTCGTATTTGGGAGGGAATCCGCGTCGTGGCGAACAGCGGGGACCTCGATCGCAAGCCATCGAGCTTGGGGTTCAGCTGGCAGCGTTCCTTACCGCTTAGCACAGCTGCTGAACTGTGATTTCGGTTGACCATCGGGAATGCCTTCTCCTAGGTTCTAGGCGAAAAATCCGTTCATCTTAATACACTATCATCATGAGCACTAACGTTCCCCTGATCAGTTCCGGAGTTGCCGGTCCCCTCGGCGTCCTGCATCTGCCCCGTCTCTGGCTTAAGGTCTCTCTCGAAGCGTGCGGCAAGCTCGCTGCGGGCTATCCCGGTGCCGGCAAAGGGTATGACCAGATGGTTCTCGACGCGCTGGCCCTCAATCGCGACGCAGTAATTCAATACATCAAAGCCAATCACCCGACCTATCCTCAGTTCGAGGCTTGGATTAAAAAGCAGCCGGGCGTCAAGCTCGACAAGGCATCGATCGACACCATCAACGCCGCTATCCGTGGTTACAACCACGATGACGCGACGCGCAAGTCGATCCTCACGGCCAACGGCCTGGCAGACGACGGCCACGCGTTCAAGGACGCCGTGAATTTGAATAATCTCGATGACTGGCAGGAATTCCACGCGGCGGTTTTGAAGTAATTCCAGTCCTTCATTTGCTTGTTTTCAGCGCCGACGGAATTGTTCCGGTCGGCGCTTTTCATTTTCCACCGTCCCATGCCCGCGCTGGAAATTAGCGGAATGGAGGCTGAACTCCCTCCTTTTGCGCCGCGGCTATTCGGGAGAGGCCGCAATCTGAACGCAGAATCCGAAAACCCATTGACGCTCGCAGGGCCCTTACCTACGCTCCGCCCGGCTTTCGGAACTCGAATTTTAATTGTTTTAGTCCATGTCTGATTCAGCAGCTATCACGAAGGGTTTGGAAGGGGTTGTCGCCGCGAAAACGCGCTTGAG
>JAYTTC010000591.1:0-15984 GCA_043745255.1 Verrucomicrobiales bacterium | reverse complement strand
CCAGCAAGGTGTGCAGCCATCGCATGTGGCTGAACCTTCGAATGATGAAGTCTTTCATTAGATAAACCGTTGCTTTCTATCGAGCGGGATCCAGCCCCGCAAGGCCGCAGGTGAGAAGACCCCGAACCGAATCAGATTTAGAAGCGCGGAGCGTCGCTAGAATCCCATAACTCCTGGTTCCCGGTGTTTCGAGCTGTCACCCTCTCGATTCTTAGGAAACTGTTCTGATTGATCCACTCCGAGCTGTTGCACGCGAGATTTCACCAGATGTGGTGGGTTCAAACTTCGGATCTCGAGGGCGTGCGCTCAGTTAACTCTCTTTCGTCGAGTTCGGAGCTCCGCTTTGCTGCCATGAAGCGACGATCTCTTCTGGGTAATCCCAATACGTCAGCGGTGCCCAAGGGTGTTCTTCGCCTCTCAGAAGAAAGCAATCCTTTCGAAACAGAATGGAGGTGCATTGCTGAACCGTGTTCCCCGGCGGGAAACCGTAGAAATCGATACGAGAGAACCCTGCTTGAAAGTACAGGTCGATGAAACCAAATCCGGGCCTCGGTCCCTGGTTTCCGTCGGAGTTATCGATGATGATGGCGCCGTCGCTTGTTATTAGGCTGAGTGATCTCTCGGCGCATCTAAACCGATCCAGACCGTCACAGACAACGATGTCGAAAGTCTTGTTTTGCAGGATGGGTTCGACATCTGAGATATCCCCCTTCACCAGGTGAAGTGCGACATTGGACGGAACTTTTGCAAGCAGTTCCTTGTGCCACGCCTCATCCGCTTCAAGGGCTGTTACCGTTTTCGCCCTCTGGGCCCAAAAAAGAGTCGACTGACCCGCTCCCCACTCCAGAACCGTGCGCTCCTTGAACGATTTCTTTAGAAGAAATTGGATCGCAGAGTAGGTGAACCAAGGTAGCGGGTTGCCATGGCGATCCATCGCCCGGCTTGCAAAGGAGCTGCGCAGATGACCGGTTTCAAGGCTGAAGTGAAGCGGGCCTAATACCGCATTGGACACTTTTCGCACGCACTCCCAGATCGGTTTCGGCAGCGCCGATCGCAGTCGATCAGCCATGGAATTCAGGTGCATATTCCTTGATACAATCGAGTGCATACGCCGAAGGTGTCAAAGCATTTGAGCCTGCCTGAAAGGCCTAAACCGCGAGCCAACCTTCTCCGTTGGATCAAAGCACTAGGCTGAGCCGGATGGTCATCGCTGGAACTCCCTGATTCTATTGATAACGTTGCATCCGTTATGACTCTCACTTGCTCGCGTCCGCTCGGATGGAGAAACGAGCGTCACTTGACTTATCTGTTGGTCAGAAGTATAGGGATCGCTCGCTCGCCTCTCAGCCTTCTCTCACTGGCTGGTTGGGGTGGATTGCGCAATCTGGCTCTTGGAGTGCCAAAAGTCCGAGGCTTGGCAGCAAGGATGCAAATCTCAATGAATCGAAGCATGAAAACCGCAGCTCTAATCATCTCCGCCTATCTACTTCTCCAACCCTCAGCCTTTGCCAGCGTTCCTTCAGTCGTGGCGTGGGGGGCGAACAACAACGGCCAGACGAATGTGCCCTCGGATTTAGGCAAGGTAACTGCGATCGCGGTGGGCACTGGCGGACACGTTCTTGCGCTGAAGGGGGACGGGACAGTCCGAGCGTGGGGGTACAATAACGACGGCCAGACGGCTGTCCCCAGCGGGCTTAGTTCCGTGAAGGCAATCGCCGCAGGGGTTTACAACTCCGTTGCGTTGAAGACTGACGGAACGGTAGTGGTCTGGGGGTTCCACCCGTTTGGGCAGTTGGACATACCGGCAGGACTTTCTAACGTTACGGCGATTGCCGCCGGATATGGTCATATTATCGCCCTGCGACAGGATGGGACGGTTGTAGCATGGGGGCTCGGTGATAACGGAGAGCTTAAGGTTCCGAACGGTCTTTCAGGCGTAACGGCGATTGCCGCGGACGGGGCGCATTCTTTGGCTCTAAAATCAGACGGAACTGTTGTGGCTTGGGGCTGGAACTCGGCGGGACAGGCGACTGTTCCACCCAATCTGACCGGCGTTAAGGCGATCGCGGCAGGGCAAGCCCACTCATTGGCGTTGAAAACGGATGGAACGGTTGTGGGTTGGGGAAGTCAGCAAGCGGCTGGGGTCCCAAAAGGTCTCAAAGATGTTGTCGCGATCTCTGCGGGTTGGGCCCATAGCATCGCCGCTAAAGCGGACGGCTCTATCGTGGTCTGGGGAAGTGCTCCTAATGGGCCCAGCACTACACCACTGCTGTTGAAGCGGGTCGCCGCAGTGGAAGCTGGCAACTCGTTCAACGTCGCCATGGTCCAGGAGTTCGTGACGCCTCACCGTGCCACAGGCATTGCCCAGGTTGTGAATGGTTTCTTGGTTGGCGTTACAATTACCGACGGAGGGGCTGGATACGTCGAATCGCCTCGCGTCCGCATCCTCGGAGCAAACGGCTCCGAAGCGGTTGCCACTGCTATCGTCACGGACGGGGTGATCACGTCCATCCTCATCAACGACGCAGGACAAGGGTATACCAGTGTTCCTACCATAGTGATCGCGGCACCGCCAAGCCCGCCCAGCCTTAAGATCAAGGTCACCCGAGTTGCCGTCGAACTAACGCTAACGCTCGGCCGACACTATCAGGTTTTTTCTTCGAATGACCTTGCTACGTGGTCACCCGTTGGAAGCGTCTTCACAGCCGAAGAAGAACAAGTGACTCAGGAATTCGAAACGGATTCGAATAGCCATTACTTTCGTGTGATTGAGGAACCTTGAGAACTGGGGCCGTCCGGACTCAACTGATAAAGGACACCTCACGAGGAGATCTACCGTTGCGAATGGTAGTTCTCTCAGTTCGGGCAAACCCCAAAACGCCATCTATTTGTCGCATCAGACAAATTCGGTCTTCCTCACTGGCAAGCGAGACGCTTCGACCCACGCAGTTCACCGTTAGCCTAAGTGAGGTCTGCGACGAATCTTGGTTGGAAATGCAGGGTCTCAATTCCAAATCATGCTCCTCGCCTTCCCTATTAGTAGGGAATCTCTGCGAAGAAATGTGCCGAAACCCCCTACTATTAGGGATTGTCCGCGCACCCACGTATGCTAGCCTCGAATTAGGGTGCGATTGGGTCGAATTAGGACTAGCCGAAGGCTCGGAGTTGATTCGCTTTTCGCTTCTGCGGGAGCGGCTCCTGGGGACCAACGGCGTAATCCTCTGTCACTCTTGCCCTCCGGTGCGCGGCTAGATTTGGAATCAGACAAAATGGTTAGGACAATCACATGAGACATTTATTCCTTGGTCTATTGGCGGTGGTTTCGGTAGTTGCTGGGCTGCATTCCGGTCCTCTGTCTGCTGCGGAGAACCTCGAGGCTGTGGTAGTTCCGAAGATAGCTCAGAGCGCAGAAGGGCAGGGTGCCTCTGCGGGCCTCAGCGTCCACTTGAGGATGCAGGAGGTCTACCTTGGATCCGAGTTTCCTCAAACCCCAATTACAATTCAGGAGGTACACTTTCGGCCCGACATAACCTACAGCGTAGGCGCCTTTGCTGGCACACTTTCGAATATCAGGTTCAGGCTCTCCACCACCAGCAAGTCTCCATCCCACTTGAGCGCACACTTCGAGGAGAACACTGGACCGGACGTTACAGAAGTCTACAACGGCAGTTGGTCTTTTAGCACGGCTTTCGAAGGCCCGGACGCGGGACCGAAGAGATTTGATATCGTTCTCCCACTTCAAACGCCTTTTAGATTTGATCCGTCCAATGGGAATCTGCTCTTGGAGTACCAGAACCATTCGACTCTGCCGGTGCGCTTCCACACCGACGCAGGCAGCAACCAGGGGTTGGCTGCCTCCATGATCTTCCGGGACGGCGACGCTGACGCCGAGTACGCAACTTCTTCCGCACTTGGCGCCGATGCTCTGGAATTGGTTTATAGCTTAGATTTAACTTCTCCGCCGAGGATTGTCGCATTGTCGCCAAGTCAAAACGTCACCGAGCGTTCTGACGTGGTACTGTCCGTGAATGCAAGCGGTTCGCTGCCTCTCAACTTTCAATGGCTGCTTGATGGTCTAGTGGTGGATGGAGCAACATCTAGTACGCTCATACTCCATGATGTAACGATCGCCCAATCGGGCGCTTACTCTGTAATGGTGACTAACGCTTTTGGCGGAGTAACGAGCGATACTGCGAATTTGCGCGTGTCTTTGAGTCTTGGAGAGACTTTAGTTGTTCCCACCACGGCGGTCTCATCGGAGGGCGCAGGGGCCTCAGCTGGTTTTAGCAACCCACTGAGATTGCAGGAGGTTTACGCCTCTAGCCAGTTTCCCAGCTTCCCCATTGTCATTCGTGAACTAAGATTTCGACCTGACATCACTTACGGTATTGGCTCCTATTCAGGTTTTCTGCAGCGGATCAAGTTTTTACTTTCGACTACCTCGAAGTTTCCATCTGGTTTGAGCTCAAGCTTCGCTGATAACCCCGGATCAGACGTGTCGGTTGTTTTTGATGGTGCTTGGAGCTTTACCACCGCTTTCGATGGCCCCGTCGGAGCTCCAAAAAAGTCTGACATCATTCTTACATTGCAGACTCCATTTCGTTACGATCCCGCAATAGGGAATCTGCTTCTTGAGTATCAGAATTATTCCTCTCTTTCTCGTAGGTTTCACACAGATGCTACTGGTGTTTCGGGTGGGCCAGCCTCCTTAATGTTCTTCGACGGCAACGCAGAAGCAGTTACCGCATCCGCTGCAACGCCGGGTGCAGACGTGATCGAATTTGTTTACGCAATTGATGACAGCGTGCCTCCCTCAATCATTATCCAACCGATCGGGCGAGTGATCGCCGAAGGGTCGGATTTGACTCTGAGCGTGGGGGCAGTCGGTCCATCTCCGTTGGTCTACCAATGGCGATTCGAGGGCGTGGACCTACCTGGTAGGAGTGATAGAAGATTGACCATTTCGAGTGTTTCGCTCAGTCAATCTGGCGATTACAGCGTTTCGATCAGCAATCGAAACGGAGTCACTTTCAGTCACCCGGCTGTTGTTCAGGTTGTAACTCAACCGGGTTTCTACCTCACAACTCCCACAAATGCGGACACCGTTGAGGGGAGCGCGGCATCAGCCGCGTTCAGCGTGCCCTTCCGCCAGCAGGAGATCTACTCCTCTGCGCTCTTTACCAATGGCCCGGTCCGAGTGGAGCAGCTTAAATTCAGGCTCGATGAAACCCTGGGTGGTCAGGAGGGGGCGTTTGCTTTCGTAATTACGAACATTCAGTTTAGGTTATCCACCGCCAGGACTTCTTCCGGTTCGCTCAGTAGCAGGTTTATTGATAATGCTGGTCTCGACGAGACCGTAGTTTTTGACGGTCCATGGCTCTTTGCCTCGCAGCTGACGCGAGCACCTGGCAAGCCGTTGGATTTCGACATTATCCTTTCGTTGCAGCATACCTTCGTCTACGACCCAAGCCGGGGGGATCTACTAGTTGAAACTAGAAACTTCAGCCGAGCGCCGAAATTCTATGCACATGACGGATCTGATTTTGGCGGGGCGATGCAACGAATCTTCATTGAAGATCCCAATTCTCAATTCGCTGCGGGAGGGGATGCGAGCGCCGCGGTGTTGAAGATCGGAATGTCTTCAGTGCTCCTCGCTCCGTCCGTGCTCAAGCAGCCTGTCGATCAGACCGTCGAGGTGGGAGCAGATGTGAGTTTCTCGATCACAGTTGGAGGAAGTCGGCCATCCTCTTTCCAGTGGCTCTTCAACGGCGAGCCTATCGCTGGGGCTGTTGAATCTTCTCTGGCTCTGAGGGATGTTTCGTTCGCGGCTGCGGGACATTACTCGGTTGCGGTCTCAAATCCCGTTGAAACGGTGCTAAGTCATGAGGCAACTTTGACGGTAAAGGCAGGTCCGGCGAAGCTGCGGATTCTTGATGCCAGTGTGAGTTCTGGAGGTGTTTTAGACCTCGCGATCCAACTTACTTCGAATGGGAATGAAAACGGAGTCGCTTTTAGCCTAACTTTCGATCCTTCCCTACTTAGCTTTCAGGAGATATTCCCGGAGACTGAAGCCCTCGCTGGGGTTCTGAACCTGAACACGGTGGATGTCACCTCAGGACATCTCGGGCTTGCTCTGGCGTTGCCTTCCGAAACTACCTTTATCCCCGGCACACGACCCATCTTGAGGATTCGGTTCTATGCCAGTTCGATAGGAACGTCTCGCGCCACACCGGTAACATTCGGTGATGATCCGATCTTCCGAGAAGTGGTGGATGCTCTTGCAGACCCAGTGTCCTCGCAGTTCCAGTCAGGGGAAGTCTCCATCGTATTCAGGGGGTTTGAGGGCGACGTGGCTCCGCGGGCGAATCCAGATCGTAAACTGACTCTCGCCGATTGGGTTCAAGTCGGTCGGTTCGCGGCTGCGCTGGATGAAGTGGCCTCTGCTGAAGAGTTTCAACGAATCGACTGCGCTCCACGCGAGTCAGGCGGGGACGGCCTCATTACGGTTCGCGATTGGGTGCAGGCCGGACGCTACGTTGCCGGACTCGATCCGATTGTCGTCGTGGGAGGACCGACCACAAATGCATCGCCGCTGCCGCCTTCCCCGTCCCTTCAGTCGCTAGATGTCGTCAAAGTTAGTCTCTCCGATACGTCCGGCAAGCCGGGTGATATTGTCCGGGTACCGGTCACGCTGGCTGCCTCTGGAGGAGAAGCGGCGATCGGCTTCAGTGTAGCCTTTGATCCGGCGGCTGTGTCCTTTGCTGGAGCAGAACTCGGCAAGGACGCCACGGGCGGTTTTATGAATGTTAATTCACTCAGTGCCCGGTTCGGGCGAGTGGGCGTTGCGTTGGCTCTTCCGGGAGGCTCGAAGTTCACGCAAGGTGAAAAGGTAATCACGGTTCTCAAGTTTGCTGTGCAATCGGTCCGAGCGGGTTCGACGCCGCTAGGCCTTGGCGATGCGCCCGTGCGCCGTGAAGTCGTTGATTCAAGCGCTGTCTTCGTTCCAAGCGGATTCTCTGGAGCGGGAGTAGCTATTTCTCCTGGAGCACCCGAATTGGGATTCGCGGTTGTCGGCGAGAGCCTCCAGATTAGCTGGGCAGCCGAGCTAGCAGGTTATGTCCTTCAGTACAGTCCGGATGTCAGTGGGACTATCTGGATTGATGTTTCCTCAGCTCCTCAAACGATCGAGAATCACCGCGTTGTCGGACTTCCGGTTGAGGGCAGCCAAGGTTACTTCCGGCTAAGAAGGCCTTAACCTTGCAAGCGGGAAGCTATGAATGTGGGCATCGGACTGCCTACGTCCTCGCCCCCTCGGCTACCTCTCTAAACCTGTCCAGCATCTAGCTCTTGAATGGCGCATCGCCTAAGTCTCGGAAGAAGGGACGATGACCACCTCAAGAGAGCACTGGGCTTTGCTGTGCCCATCGTCCAAGTTTTGTTTGAATCTCTGTCTCCTGCGCTCATGGAAAAATCGGTTGAGTAGGAGTCGACTCTGATTGAAAGTAACTCCTGCAAAGGGTAACGAGAACACTCGTTCCGTAAAGACTCTCGTTTCCTATAACCGAGCCAATGCATGATTCCACAAAGCCCTAAGGCCCTCTATTTGGACCTGGTTAAAACATCCATATCAGGGTCGCTGAATCCCCGCGGAGATGGCCATATCTGGCCTCGCCGGGGAATTTTTCGCAGACTCCTTCGATGCTTCTTTCCCGGCGACGTCAGGATGTTCCAGCTGGCTACCGAGGAGGAGAGGTCTGCGGGACGATGGTGGCCGGCGAGCACACTGTCCATGATCGGTGAGAAGCGGATGAATAACATCCAGTTTTGCGTGGAGGAGGCCATTCGCAACGGAGTTCCAGGGGACTTGATCGAAACAGGCGTCTGGCGCGGAGGCGCGGTGATTTTCATGCGCGCGATTTTGAAAGCCAATTCGATTTCAGATCGCACAGTCTGGGTTGCGGATTCGTTCGAAGGCCTGCCCAAGCCAAACGAGGAGAAGTATCCCGCTGACGCAGGCGATCGTCACTACTTGGTTCCAGACTTGGCCATCTCGCTCGAACAGGTGCAGGAGAATTTCCGCAATTACGGTCTGTTGGACGATCAGGTGAGATTTCTGAAGGGATGGTTCAAGGACACTCTTCCGAACGCTCCGATTTCGAAGATCGCAGTTGCCCGACTCGATGGAGATTTGTACGAGTCGACCATGGATGCACTCACGAGTCTCTATCCGAGAGTGTCGGTGGGTGGATACGTCATTATCGATGATTACCACGTTGTGCCAGCCTGCAAGAAAGCCGTTCAAGACTTCATTGGCCAAGGAAAAATCGATGCCGAAATACTAGAGATCGACGGCATGGGGGTCTTCTGGCAGAGGCAGCGGTAGAAACATTTCAAAACTTATTTTTGATCTCTCTGATCTAAAATTCGCGCATGCGCATGACGCCGCGAGATGCTGATTGACATTCGAAATGTGTGAGGCACAGTAATGTTTAATTTCAACAATGGACCGGACAGGTGTGCGTAATTGTCGGTCGTCACTAAGGAGGACTACTCATGTATAGAACGCTTCTAATAACTCTTTGTTTTGTCATAGCGACCTCAGTCAATGGGGCTCTCGTAAATCCCAGCTTCGAGCAAGGCCTCGTCGGCTGGAGTCACGATGTCAGCACCTACCCGCAGGGCAACGCATCGGACCCTTATGGGACAGCAGTTCTCGGAACCACAACGAGCCGAGTGGCCACCGTCTCGCTGAATTTAGAGAAGAACGCTATCCAAAATGGGAGCTTCGAAAGCGGTTTGTCCCTATGGCAGCACGACCCCAGCGCGACGACAATTCTAGCGGGAGTCGATGGCACCACTGCTGCGAATCTCGGCACCTTCGATCAACTCGATTCTTTCCTTTCTCAGTCCTTCGAAGTGCAGGGCTGCAACAACTACCGCGTCACCTTCTATTCTGCTGCGAACGGGGTGAACGAAATAGGATTAATCTCTAAACTCGAAGTCTCCGTGATTCTTTCCGGAGGAGTTTCGTTGGTGTCTCAAGTATTCACCGACGTTTCAGCTGGGCTTCCTTATGGAGCGAAAGGTTTTTCCCCTCACGAATTCCAATTTGTATCCCCTGCTGAGTCGCAAACCCTGACGTTACGCTTTCGTGATGTCTCGGAAAACCACGGCACCGCAATCGATCAAATGATTGATAACGTTCGCGTGCAATCCATGGGTAACTCTTCAGGTCTAACGGCCGTTCTCCCAAAAAAAGCGCTCGGTTTCGAGGATGCAGGTGCCGCCGGAGCTCTCAGGGTGCCAATCCGACTCCAAGAGATTTACTCGGCCACTGATCTGCCTCCCGGACCGATTCTGATCAGGGAAATTCGGTTTCGGCCTGACTCGACCTATGGATTCGCATATACCGGGACGGTGAGTAGGATCCAGTTCACATTATCGACATCTTCCAGAAAGCCGGGTCAGCTTAGCTCTGTTTTCGACGAGAACCTGGGCTTGGACAAGAAAGTAGTATTTGATGGCCCTTGGACGCTCTCCACCGCGTTTACAGGTCCTCCAAATGGTCCTAAGGCTTTTGACCTTGCGCTGCCGTTGCAACAAACTTTTCACTACGATCCGACGAAAGGTAGCCTACTAGTGGAGATCAGGAATTACAGCGGTCTTCCCGTGGTTTTTAACAACGACTCTAGTGCCACCGCTAGCAGCGTCCAGCGAGTGTTTTTCGACGGAAGTCCCGACGCGGCCACTGCGAGCGCTGGGGATTCCGGTGCGGATGTGCTGCAGCTCATCTACTGCACTGACATCACAGCACCGCCGGTGATCACTTCGGTTACAGGGGATACTACGGCTCGTGTCGGGACGGATGTGACGTTTTCCGTCTCAGCTTCTGGAGGGGTCCCATTGCTCTATCAATGGATGTTTAATGGGACACTACTCCTCGGCGCTACAAACTCGGACTTGGTGTTGGGAGCTGTCAGCCCGAGCCAGAGTGGTGATTATTCCGTTTCGGCTTCGAATGCTTTTGGATCAGTCACGAGCGCGCCCTCTCACCTCACGATCACGTTGCCCCCGACATTGCTTCGAGTTGTCGATACGGCTGCTGAATCCGGGGGCGACCTGAGTCTGCCGATCGAAATGATCGCAAATGGATCCGAGGCAGGCATGGCATTCACCTTGGTCTTTAACCCTCGAACCCTTCGTTACCAAGCCCTGGAGTTCCCCCTGGGTTTGCCCGCGGTTGCGTTCGGGCTGAACACAAATGACGCCGCGATAGGGCGAGTCGGTCTCGAATTCGCGTTGGACGCAGGAGCGACGGTGAAGGCCGGACGTATTATTCTGTGTTCTCTCAAGTTTCAGGTCCTCCCTGTGAGCGGTTCGCAGGTAACGGACGTCGACTTTAGCAGTGAAACCATTGTTCAGGAGGTGGTCGATGTGAATGCCAATCCGATGCTCTCGCAGTTTGTGCCTGGAAAGGTGTCCGTCGTCTTTGGCGGGTATGAAGGGGATCTTCGCCCGCGTGGAAAACTCGACAATCGCGTAACCGTTTCGGATTGGATTCAAATGGGCCGATTTGTGAGCGGATTGGATAAAGTGAACGATCTTGAGGAATTCCGAAGAGCGGATTGCGCGCCGAGGCTGACCCGTGGCGATGGCCGGCTGACCATGAAGGATTGGATTCAAGCCGGACGCTACGCGGCTGGCGTGGATGCTGCCGCTCCGGTCGGTGGACCCAATCGTCCTACTCCGCCCCAACCGCCATCCCCCATTTTGCAAACATCCTCCGCATCTCAAGTTTCGATCGGCGCAGCCACCATTGCGGGAGGGACGGCAGCATACCCAGTGACTCTCAACGCTGTTGGGCTTGAGGCTGGAGTTGGCTTCAGTTTGAGGTTCGATCCCGGAGTGCTCTCGTTTGTCGAGGCGACTCCGGGGAGCGACTCCGGTGCTCTCACCCTGGATTCGAACGGCACCGCCGCGAGGTTTGGCAGGGTCGGATTTGCGATGGCCCTACCAAACGGGTTCACATTCGAGCCGGGTCCTAAGCACATACTGACCCTCAGATTCACAAACAACCAGGTTCTCGGCCGGGCGGCGTCATTCAGTTTCACGGATGATCCCGTTGTCAGGGACATCGTAAGTGGAGCTGCTGAGTCGTTGGAGGCTATCTACGATGGAGTGAACGTCGAAGCCGTCCCGCTCTCTCCATCGATCAGTTACGCGGTCGTTTCTGCAGGCATAGAGCTTTCGTGGTCAAGCGAGGACCCGGGGTATCAGCTAGAATTCACAGACAGCCTCGCATCAGGGGCCTGGGCCCCAATCAACACACCTCCTCTCCCATTTGGAGACAGGCTTCGTTACACCGCCTCCGATACCCAAGGGCAGAAGTATTTCCGGCTGCGAAAACCCTAAGACGTTTTGCTATAGATGAAGCAAGCGGCGTCTGAATCGCGCAGGGCATTTAGCTCCTTTGCACGGCGTCGGTAATCGCGAATCGCCGCGCTGGGGAAGATGCGCCTTGCCCAGCCTGCCGAGTGCGAGCGTGGGTCATTCAAGGGGATATCCTTCAAGTATTGCTCGCTTGCCCAGAAGCTGAACTCATCGGACTCAAAACGGATGGATTTTTCGGTCAGCCCGAGAGTCTGGCTGAGAATCTTCATCCCGGTCAGCGTGGGAACAAAAATGTGTCGTGGTGGATCCAAAGCGACCCAGTTTGCTCCGTAAGTGCGCGACGGGAAGGTGCCGGCCACGGGTATTCCGATGATTAAGATGCCATCCGGAGCAAGAAGCTGGAGAGCCTCCTTGAGGGTTTTCTGTGGGTCAGGAACATGCTCAAGTGAGTGGTTGAACATGACCAAATCAAATGTCCCCTGAAGGTCTGAAAGCTCGCCCTTATACACCTGAAGGCTTTCGGAGTGGTGAAGGTTGCCTTGCAAGAATGGATCGACCCCGCGTAGGTGGCTGAATCCAAGGTGCTCTAGCATGAGCAATAGACTTCCGCTCCCGCATCCGACGTCCAGAATCCTGGAGGTCTTGCAAACCCCTGCCCGTGCCACGGCTTCTACTCCTGCATGTTTGCCTAAGATCCGTCCGATCAAGGAACCGATCAGACTGGTACCCCCGTACGAAACCTCCGCCCAGCGTTGCTGCAGCCATCGCTTCACTCCCGAGGGGGTGGAGAGCGAATAATAGGCCTGCGGGTAGTAGCTGCCTAGATTCGGTGGGAGGGTGACGATCTGTAATGTGCCGCAGTCCGCACACTCGAAGTAAGTGAAGGTATCTCGAGTGCCGAACATCATTTCCCGCGTGCTGAAAGTTCGGTGCGCGCCTTGTCGACCGCACACTCTGCAAATTAGATCCGGCATCTTGGAGTCCATCGAGGCTGTTCCTTGAAGCTGTCAGCTCAACGCCTCGGTTGTTGCTACTCTCCGGCGCCGGGTTGGGCACCGGGGAGGGTTTTGTAACCGTACTCGTTTAGCTTGTTTCGCAGGGTGCGGATGCTGATTTGCAGCAGCTCTGCCGCGCGGGTCCGATTGCCCTTGGTATGATCCAGCGCCGCGAGGATATGGCGCTTCTCAATCTCTTCCAGGGTCACAATATTATTAGGCATTCCGCCCGGAACCACTCCTCCTATGGGCGATTCCGACTGACGGAACACCGCCCCCGGGGCGCTTGATCCCAGGTTCATGGTTCCCGGTACCGACATAACCGCTGTCGCTCCTCCGCTCGAGGTCGGCATCGCGCCGATGCTATCCATCCTCCGGGTGAAGCCAAGATGGCTGGGTTCCAGCAGAGCTGACTTGTCGCACATGATCACCGCTCTCTCGATCACGTTCTGCAGCTCCCGAATGTTTCCCGGCCAGCGATGCGACATCAGGCTGTCGCTGCAGGCGTCGGAGATTCCAATCACTTCCCGACCGTGCTGACGGGCAAATCGTTTGCGGAATGCTTCCGCGAGCAGCGGGACGTCTTCCATCCGCTCGCGCAGGGGCGCGACAAATATCGGCACCACGTTCAGGCGGTAGTACAGGTCAGCGCGGAATTCCTTGCGCTCGATGCTCTCCTCCATGTGACGGTTGGTGGTGGCGATGACGCGCACATCCACCTTGATGGTGCGATTGCCGCCGACCCGCTCAAATTCCTGTTCCTGCAGGACGCGCAGCAGCTTCGCCTGCACCTGAGGGCTGACTTCGCTGACTTCGTCCAAGAGGATCGTTCCTTTGTTGGCAAGTTCGAACCGGCCTTCGCGACGCGCCACCGCGCCGGTGAAAGCCCCGCGCTCGTGTCCGAAAAACTCACTCTCGATCAAATTCTCCGGCACCGCCGCGCAGTTCACTCGAATAAAGGCCGCCCCCGCGCGCGGGCTCTGGCTGTAGATAGCTCGCGCGACCAGCTCCTTGCCGGTGCCGCTCTCGCCCTGGATGAGTACGGTGGCATCCGCTCTCGCCACTCGATCGATGGTGTCGCGGAGGCGCACCATAGGGAGACTTTCGCCGATCAGCAAAAAGCGATCGTCGTTGAGCTCCTCGTTGCTGAGGAAATGATTCACCTTAACGAGTTGGGTG
This sequence comes from Verrucomicrobiales bacterium, assembly GCA_043745255.1. Lineage (GTDB taxonomy): Bacteria > Verrucomicrobiota > Verrucomicrobiia > Limisphaerales > UBA11320 > UBA11320. Next base: position 2,419 of record JAYTTC010000591.1, on the reverse strand, counting down.
AATTCCTCGGCTTTTTTCAGAATCACCTCGAGCTGCTCCGCCGAGAAGGGCTTCACCAAATAGTGGAAAGCGCCGTCCCGCATGCAGTCCACTGCGGCCTCGATGGAGGCGAAGGCGGTCATGATGATCACCAGCGGACGCGACGGCTTGCCCTGCAGCCGACGGAGAAGATCGGTGCCCTCGCCATCCGGCAGTTGGACATCCACCAGCATCAGATCGAAATTGTCCTTCGTCAGCATCTCCTCTGCGGCCTCGAGGGTGGTCACTGCCGCCACGTCGTAACGGCGATAACGCAGCAGCGATTCCAGGTTCTTTCGCTGGATGGGGTCGTCTTCCAGCACGATGATTTTTTCGATAGGCATAGGTAAATGAGGAATGGGTCTATTCAGATCCTGGAGCCGCGCCCCCAAAGGTGGAGAGCCAGCGTGCGCGGTGTTCCGGGTTGCTGAGAGGATAGGGAATGGAGAGATCGGGTTTGGTTCCGGAGGGGAGCACCGTGGGTTCTGATCCGATCTCGCAGACCAGCTTGGTCGGCCAGCGACGCGATCGGATGATCTGAACCAAACGCCCGCTGATCGAAGGATCGGTGTCGGCTAAGAGACAGAGAATGTCGTAGGGGGTATCGGTGGCTTGGAGGAGTTCCAGGCCATGCTGAGGGGTGGCGGTGACATGGAATCCCATCTGACGCAGCGATTGCGCGGCGTCGTCGAGCGCGTCGGCGATACCGACCAGGAGCACCGTCTTGAGCTTCTTCGAGTCACTCGCGCGGTCTGCCTCTGTGAGATCCGACTGGGGCAGCCAGAGGCGGAAGGTAGCTCCGGGGCTTTCGACCGGATCGTAGGTGGCTTCTCCGCCATGCATGTGCGCGATGCGTCTCACCTCGGACAATGCCAGGCCCGTTCCTTCGGACGGCGCCTTAGTGCTGAACCACGGGGTAAAGAGATGCTGCTGCCGATCTGCGGGAACGCCCGGCCCACTATCGTGCAGGGTCAGGCACACTAATGGGGTGCTCCGTCCCACACGGCTCGGCCGGGATGCGATGGGAAGGGCGGATCCGGGCGAGGTGCGGAAGGTGATCGATCCGGAGGTCGTTATGGGGAGTGCCTCCACCGCGTTTCGAACCATCAGAATAATGGCGCGACGCAGCTCCACGCCGTCTGCGTAAATGGGCAGGCTCCCGGGACAGAGCTCGGTGTGGAACACGATTCGCCGCGAGGTTGAGGGCCGCAGGAGATCCAGGCTGTCCCGGGCGATTTCGTTCAAATCGTGGTAACGGAACTCTCCCGTGCGGGTGAGGTGGAGTCCCACCACTCGCTGCACCAGTCGGGCGGCCTGTTGGACGGCGTCGCGAATGGTTTTTGCACCTTCGAAAAAGGGGTTATCGGGACCGTGTTTTCGAACGAAGTTATCGCTGAGGGCCAGGATGCTCGCGAAATGATTATTGAGATCGTGGCCCATTCCGGGGGTGAGGGCGGCGAGGGCTCGTTGCCAGGCCGCATGCGGCAGTCGCTGGCTGGCGTGGGCCTCTGCACTGACATCCGTCCAACTGCCTTCGAACCATCCCGGCTGGGCGCTGCTGGAAATCCAGCGTCGTCGATCCTCCACCCAGAGGATTTTTCCGAGAGAGGGAAGCCGCAATCGATAGCGCAGCGTGTGGATTCTCTGGGAGTCCCGACACTGATCGAAGTGTGCCTGCACGGTTTGAAAATCGGCCTCGTGGACACAGCTCCAGAAATCGATGTCTTCTTCGAGCCAGCGCGCGGGTGAAAAGTGGGTGAATTCCTCGACTTGAGGGCTCATCCAGCGGAAGGAGCCGTCCGGAGATTGTTGGAAGACAGCACTGGGGATCAGGGACAGCCAGGAGTCCGATGGAGTCGAGGCGGTGGCCAAGGGTCTCTCGGTGCTTGGGAGTGCGGGTGTTAAACCGGACCGAATCGGCTGGTGACTTGGTTCCACAGTCCTGATGGATACTCGGGCTGACGCCTTCCTGGCGACCGGTCGCAGTCACGAACTGCGTGCGCGATAATCGGAACCTCTTGCAAGAGATGTCAATGCTCTAGAAGGAAAAATTTGCCGAGTTGGTGTCCGGCTTCTGTAGCGTCGTCCGTATCGGACGATCCGGCGGGGATGGGCCGATACGGCCCACGCTACAGAAGACAACCACCGCAACGACGAGAGAACCGCAGGGACGGGGTTTAGCCGCGAAGAGGCGCAAGATACGCATAAAAGAAAACGAGGATCGGTCCCAGAAGGTTGAGGTCATTCCGACACTGCGGCCGACGGACTTTGATGGAAAGAGATTGGCCGTGCAGGGTTCCCCTCTTTTTTGCGTATCCTGCGCTTTTTCGCGGCTAAAACCGGTTTCGTTGCGGCGCTCTGTGTGGAGGCTGCAGGAGAGGGGCAGCTGACTAGCCGCGAA